>JBCCRF010000098.1:0-9272 GCA_039208305.1 Pseudomonadota bacterium | reverse complement strand
GCGGCCGCAACACGCGACTATCTGGTGTCACGCGGCGTGAACCGCGGTCGTATCCGCACCATCTCATTCGGCAAAGAACGCCCGGTCGCCGTCTGCAACGACATTTCATGCTTCTCGCAAAACCGCCGTGCCGTTACCGTGCTGGGCGGATCCAGCAGCTAAGCAAAGGTCGTTTCATGCGTTTGCGTCTCCTCCTTCTTGCAACTCTTGTGGCCTTGCCTGCGCAAGCCACGCAGATCGTGGCCCCTGCCCAAGTCGGCAACGGCCTGCCGATTATCGACGTGCAGTCGGCTGACAGCTTCCGCGTCATTGAGCTTGAGGAACAAATCCGCCAGCTCAATGGGCGTGTGGAAGAGCTCAATTTCATCCTGCTGCAACTGCAGGAGAAGGTCCGCAAGATGGAAGAGGACAATGAGCTCCGCTTCCAGGACATCGAAGACAAGCAGGGCAACCTCGGCAGCGATGACAATCGCGAAGTGGCCTCCAACGGTCAGGGGGCGAGCGATAGCCTGGGAAAGCCGCAAGCCTCCGCGCCTGACGCGACGGAGCAGCGAACTGACACCGAAACGACAGCGGCGATTGGTAACGATACCGATAGACTGCTGCCACCGGACAAGACCATTGATCCGGTAACGACCGGCCCTTCAACGGGTGAAGCCGCGCCGGGCTTGCCACCTGCGCCCCGTGCACCCGGGACGATTATTTTCGATGAGAACGGCAATGTCGCGCGCTCGGTCGTGCCCGGACAGACTGCTGATCCGAACAATGGAGAGGTTCTGCCCCCGGTCTTCGGTGACGGGACTGCCGGAGCTGTCGAGGCATCGCAATACGGCGCAACGCCCGACGAAGTGCTGGCAGCCGGTCGCGAGCGGCTGGAGCGGCGCGATTATCCTGAAGCGCAGAGTGCATTGGCTGCTCACATCCTCGCATGGCCAGATGACCCCCGCAGCGGTGAAGCCTATCACTATCTCGGCCAGGCCATGTTCTGGCAGCGCGACTATTATCAAGCGGCTGAGATGCATCTCAAAGCCCACAATGAATTTCCGCAGGCTCCGACAGCCGCCGACAATCTGCTTGGCCTGGGCCTGTCGCTTGCGGGCCTGAACCAGCGGGAGGTGGCCTGTGCGACTTATGCGGAGGTCTTGAAGCAATACCCGGACGCGCGCGGGCGCCTGGGCGAGCGCGTCAAGGATGAACAGGCCGCTGCGAAATGCTCATAATGCTGCGCTGAAACGCATCGGTTTCCAGCTAGCCTGAATGGCGTCATACACGCCCCATGCTCTCACCTGCCCTACCCGTTTTGGTCGCCATTTCCGGTGGTTCGGACTCAACTGCGCTGCTGCTACGACTGCACCAGGCTTGCGAAAGCGATCAATTGTTCGCGGCGACTGTCGATCACGGCCTGCGCCCAGAAGCAGCCGATGAAGCTCGATGGGTGGAGCGGCTGTGCCGGTCTCTCGGTGTGCCACACGCTACGCTGCGATGGTCGGGTGAACGGAAGGCTGCCGCCTCAGCACGTGCAGCTCGTTACGATCTCCTTACAGCGCACGCACAAGCCATTGGCGCCGGAACTATTGCCCTTGGTCACACGATGGACGACCAGGCAGAGACCGTCTTCATGCGCGCCATGCGCCTGAAACCGCACAGCAACACGCGCGGCCTGTCCGGCATGACCATCTGCAGCCACCATCGCGGCCTAACGTTATGGCGTCCACTTCTCAACATGCGAAGAACAACACTGCGCGATGAGTTACGGGCCGTTGGGCAGAATTGGATCGACGATCCGTCGAACAGCGATGTATCGAGCGAGCGGGTTCGTGTCAGACGCGCCCTGCAGAGCCAACCTCACCTGATCGAGCAGCTATGCCGCCTTGCTTCTTTCTGCGATCGAAGTCGCACATGGCTGGCCCATCGAACGGCTGAGGCCATTGATCAGCACGTTATTCGCGATGGATCGGGTGCAGGATACGTCATTTGTAGGGTTGAACTAGTAGATCGCCTTGTCCTGCGGGAACTCCTGTCGATCCTCATCCTCGCCGTCGGTGGAGGAAGCTATAGACCGGCACTCCACAAGCTTGAGCCGCTTTTGAAGGCCTGTGATCGAGGCGAAAAACTTCGTCATGCAGTCGGTCGCACTATCGTCATCATCAGCCGTGACCGGATCGCCATCGAGCCAGAAACACGGCGTCAGCCGTCTTTCGGAACAAGCAACGAGCGGGTCAAACACGATCCTGCTCATAACATCTTCCGCTCAAGCGCCGACGATGTAATCGCGGAAGCGTTGAGCAACGTTGGCCAGATCGTGCAATAGCCACCTCCCATCTTCATCTTAGTCGCAGGAAAGTGAGGTTCAATTGACGCATAGTCGTGATCGCGCCTTGGCACTTGGACATCAGCCTCCTATCTTCGACCCAACGACGATGGTCCTCTCTTGGATCATCGGCCTGCTTGCTTGTTTAGTCAGGCAGGCGAGACCTCGAAAAAGCTGGACCATCGCATGAACCAGAATTTCCGCAATATCGCTCTCTGGGGGCTGATCGCCCTGCTGCTGATCGCTCTCTTTCAGCTGTTCCAGTCACCCCAGAAAGATGCACGCACGACCGAGATTGCCTATTCAAGCTTCCTGACGGCTGTAGAGAAGAACCGCGTACAATCGGTGACGATATCAGGCGATAAAATCACCGGTCGCTATACGGATTCGTCGACAGGCTTCACGACCCACGCGCCTTACGACCCGGAGCTGGTGAAGACGCTTCAGGCACAGAATGTTGAAATCACTGCCCGCCCTCAGACCGATGGTCGCTCGACACTGGGTGGGATTTTCCTTCAGTGGTTGCCGCTGCTGCTGCTTCTCGGCGTGTGGATTTTCTTTATGCGCCAGATGCAGTCCGGCCAGGGCAAGGCCATGGGCTTCGGCAAATCGAAGGCTAAGCTGCTGACCCAGCATGAAGGTCGCGTGACCTTCGATGATGTGGCTGGCGTGGACGAAGCCAAAGAGGATCTCGTTGAAATCGTTGACTTTCTGCGCGATCCGCAGAAGTTTCAACGCCTTGGAGGCAAGATGCCCCACGGCGTGCTCCTTGTTGGTCCTCCCGGTACGGGTAAGACGCTGACTGCGCGTGCCGTTGCTGGTGAAGCTGGAGTGCCCTTCTTCACCATCTCCGGTTCGGACTTTGTTGAAATGTTCGTCGGTGTGGGTGCCAGCCGTGTCCGTGACATGTTCGAGCAGGCGAAGAAAAACGCACCATGCATCGTGTTCATCGACGAAATCGATGCTGTCGGTCGTCACCGTGGCGCCGGTCTCGGTGGCGGCAACGATGAGCGTGAACAGACCCTCAACCAGCTGCTCGTCGAGATGGACGGCTTCGAAACTAACGAAGGCATTATCTTGATTGCGGCCACTAACCGCCCGGACGTTCTCGACCCTGCATTGCTGCGCCCCGGTCGTTTCGACCGTCAGGTGGTGGTCTCTAACCCGGACATCATGGGCCGCGAGGCGATCCTGAAGGTGCACGTCAAGAACGTGCCGCTCGCCCCGAATGTTGACCTGAAAGTCATTGCACGCGGTACGCCTGGTTTCTCCGGTGCTGACCTCATGAACCTCGTGAATGAAGCTGCCTTGTTGGCCGCGCGTCGTGAGAAACGTCTCGTGACTGCCCAGGAGTTTGAGGACGCTAAGGACAAGGTGATGATGGGCGCGGAGCGCCGCACCATGGTCATGTCGGAAGAGGAGAAGCGTAACACCGCTTATCACGAAGCCGGTCATGCGCTGGTAGCGATCAGCGTGCCCTCTTCCCACCCGGTTCACAAAGCGACCATTATTCCGCGCGGTCGCGCGCTGGGCATGGTAATGCAGTTGCCGGAGCGTGATCAGATTTCCATGTCCTACGAGGAAATGACGTCTCGTCTTGCTGTGATGATGGCCGGTCGCGTCGCGGAAGAGCTGACCTTCGGCAAAAAGAACGTCACTTCCGGCGCTCAGTCGGACATCGATCAGGCGACGAAGCTTGCCCGTGCGATGGTCACCCAATGGGGTTATTCTGACAAGCTGGGTAAGGTTGCCTACGGTGAGAACCAGCAGGAGGTGTTCCTCGGTCACTCCGTCGCTCAGTCGAAAAACGTGTCGGAAGAAACTGCACAGATTATCGATTCGGAAGTCCGTCGCTTGGTGGATGAAGGGCATGAGACCGCTCGAAAACTCCTGACGAAGCGTAAGAAAGATCTCGAGACGCTGGCTCAGGGGTTGCTGGAGTATGAAACGCTGACCGGTTCCGAGATTGACGAACTGCTCGACGGCAAACCGCCATCGCGCGACATGGGAGACGATACGCCTCCGACGCGCGGTAGCGCGGTGCCCAAATCTGGCGCGAAGGCGTCCAGAACAGGCAAGCGGGGCGGCGAGCCCGATGCTGGTGGCATGGAGCCCCAGCCCAGCTGACGCGGGCCCTTTTAACGCGGTTTCAACCGCGACCGATCTATCCTCCGGGGCGATGCTGAATGGTGTCGCCCCGTTGCTTTTGATCGAACGCTTCTGGCCGTAACGGCCCGTCATAAATCGTGAATCCGTTTCCAGCTCGGATTTGGTAAGGAACGGAGCAAGAGGAGCGCAGTCGGGCTTGGGGCAGGCAGATCGGCGCAAACAGACTGGCGATACCGTGGCTCGGACCCGTGTCGCATCAAGGGGAAGACGATGTCCGCACCACGCAAATATTTCGGCACCGACGGCATTCGCGGCTACGCCAACCGCTCGCCCATGACGGCAGAGACCGCCATGAAGGTCGGCATGGCTGCAGGTGTCGCGTTCAAACAGGGCGACTACCGTCACCGCGTTGTCATCGGCAAGGACACGCGCCTCTCTGGCTACATGATTGAGAACGCCCTTGTCGCCGGGTTCACCGCCGCCGGAATGGACGTGTTCCAGCTCGGCCCCGTCCCGACACCGGCCGTTGCCATGCTGACCCGTTCGATGCGTGCCGATATCGGCGTCATGATTTCCGCCTCTCACAATGCCTATCACGACAACGGCATCAAGCTGTTCGGTCCAGACGGTTTCAAACTGTCCGATGAGATCGAGCTGGAGATCGAGCGTCTGATTGATGAAGATTTGACACCGCAACTCGCAGGTGGACCTAATATTGGACGCGCGAGCCGTGTGGACGGCGTCGACGACCGGTATATCGAATTTGCCAAGCGCACCATGCCTCGCAATCTGTCGCTTTCCGGACTTCGGGTGGTGATCGATTGTGCCAATGGCGCTGCCTACAAGGTCGCGCCAAAGGTGCTGTGGGAATTGGGTGCAGAGGTCGTCGAGATTGGCACCAGCCCCAACGGCACAAATATCAACGCCGAGTGCGGTTCGACCTCCACGGGTGCGCTTGTGCGCAAGGTGGACGAAGTGCGCGCCGATATCGGTATCGCTCTCGACGGCGATGCAGACCGGGTCATCATCGTAGACGAGAAGTCCAATGTCGTGGACGGTGACCAGCTGATGGCACTTGTCGCATCGTCCTACCGCAAGAAGGAGATGCTGACGGGCGGCGGCATCGTGGCGACAATCATGTCGAACCTCGGTCTGGAACGCTGCATGCAGGCGCAAGGCCTGAACCTTGCCCGTACCGCAGTGGGCGATCGCTACGTCGTCGAGCATATGCGCAAGCACGGCTACAATGTCGGCGGCGAGCAATCCGGCCATATCGTCATGTCGGACCACTCGACCACAGGCGACGGCCTGATCGCGGCTCTTCAGGTGCTGTCGGTGGTACAGGAATCCGACAAGCCGGTTTCCGAGGTTTGCAACTGCTTCACTCCGGTTCCGCAGGTGTTGAAAAACGTGCGCTACAGCCAGGGCGAACCGCTGAAGAACAAGGACGTGGTCGCTTCGATAGACGATGGCCGTCACCGGCTCGCCAACCAAGGGCGTCTTGTTATCCGCAAATCCGGTACCGAGCCGCTGATCCGTGTGATGGCTGAAGGCGATGATGCCGGGCTTGTGCGCAATGTGGTGGACGATATCTGCGATACGCTGCGCAAGGTCGCTGCGTAGCGCGAACAAGCGCCTTTCCGCTTTTGCCTGTGATGACATACGCCTAACGTGCGGCAAAACTTTTGCCAGGCTTTTCCATGTCTCACCTGTTCTCGCCAATCAAACTGCGTGATCTGACGCTTTCGAACCGAGTCGTTGTGGCGCCGATGTGCCAATATTCCGCCATCGACGGGGTGCCGAACGATTGGCACCTGATGCATCTCGGCCAATTTGCTGTCGGCGGTGCCGGGCTAGTGTTCACAGAAGCGACCGCTGTCGAACCGGAAGGGCGCATCACTCCGGGCTGTCCTGGCCTGTATTGCGATGAGCAACAAGCGCAGTGGGAGCGCGTGATCGCTTTTTTCCGCAACTACGGCGCGGCGAAGATCGGTATCCAGATTGCCCATGCCGGGCGCAAAGCATCAGCACAGGTGCCGTGGGACGGTGGTGCGCCATTGACCGCCGACAATGGCGCATGGCGCACAGTGTCCGCATCCGCCCTGCCCTACGCCGATGGATGGCACACGCCGCACGCGCTTTCCGGCAATGATCTCGCCCAACTGAAGAGCGCTTTCGTGGAGACCACTCATCGAGCGGTCGTGGCGGGATTCGACGTCATCGAATTGCACGCGGCCCACGGCTATCTGATGCATCAGTTCCTTTCTCCGCTGTCGAACCAGCGCGCAGACGCTTTCGGCGGCGACCTAGCTGGGCGGATGGCCTTTCCGTTGGAAGTATTCGAAGCGATGCGGATCGCGGCGGGCAACACTCCCCTGGGGGTCAGAATATCCGCGACTGACTGGGTTGAGGACAGTTCCTGGACAATCACCGAGTCAACGGCCTTCTGCACCGAGTTGAAGCTGCGGGGATGCGATTTCATCGATGTATCGTCGGCGGGGAACAGCCCTCGCCAGCAGATACAGACCGGCCCTGGCTATCAGGCCGCTTTCGCGCAGGCCATTCGCGAGGCCACGCAACTGCCTGTTATGGCGTTGGGGCAAATCACCGATGCAGTTCAGGCCGAAACCATCCTCGCCACTGGGCAGGCTGACATGGTGGCATTGGCGCGCGGCATGCTGTTGAACCCGCGATGGGCCTGGCATGCCGCTGAAACGCTGGGCGAGGCGGCGACGTTTCCGCCGCAATACGCCCGCTCCGGTCCAGCGTTGAGAGGAGAGCCGATTCCCGGAAATCCGCCCCGGACGGCGGACTGACAGAACCCGGCTTACCGGTACCGGCAGACGCTACTAGCAATGGGCAGGCCTGCCGAACTTCGTTTCCGTAACTCCGTAACTTTGTCAGTTTCAGACTTCAGGGAGAACCGAACCCAAGGTTATGTTCTTCGCAGGACATGCTTCATATGATCACTAAGCAGACAGGCTTTCCGTGATCGCCAGCAATTGGTTAGCGGCAAGCGTGATCCACAAAAACAGTGCTGAACCCACCACCCAGACATAGCTTAACCACGCTATGACCTCACGGCGCCGGTTTGGAATAAAATCATCTGCATCGTTAGACATTTTATGTTCCCTATATTTTAGTTGGAGCTGTGTTCGACCCCTGAATTTTTCTCCCCCTAATTGTGCTGACGCGCGGCACACTGATAAGTTATGGTTAACAAAACCTTAACAAAAAGCGAAAAATACAACCTTTAGTTGAGTTTGCGCGTCGTCTTAGAACAGATCGATGGCGCCGCTCAAAGGAGGCGATAAGGAAGATACCGACTTCCGTTCTTTTGAGGTTCAGGAAAGCAACGAGGCTGCGCCTCAATTAAATTAGCACAAGCTTTTTATCGCACAGCCTGCAGCGTCAGGCGTGCCAGACCGGCCGAGACGTTCAGTCCCGATTTTCCTTCGACGGAGAACGGCTGAAGGCCGATTGCTTTAGTGGAACCACCGATCAAAGCGTTAGCGCCCAATCCAAGGCCGACGGCACCGCCTGCCGACACGCCGACATATTCGCCTTCCAGAGCGAACTCACCGGTTTCCTGCCCCTGCGGTGTGAACACGAGCCACTGAATGACCGATTCTCGGGAAACACCCACGTCCAGGCCAAGCTTGCCCAACGTGCCGGAATATTCTTCGACGCCACCATCATCCAGTTCGAAAGCGCAAGTTGCTTCCTTGCTGGAACCAATCAAAAGACCGATCCCGCCTTCCACATCGCAGGTCAGTACGCCAAGTCGTGTGGGCGGGGGTGGTGTCTGTGCCGAGAGGCTTGTCGCCAATGTTGCCAAGGCAAAGCCTGCAATAGCCGCTAGTGCACCTGTTCTGCCATTCTTTCCCATATTGCACCTGCCAAAGAATCTGGTTTCACTATTCAGGCTAGCACGGTTCAATGAGGTGCGGACAAGATCGGGGTCGGACCCAAAAAAACCCCGGCTACGGATGATCCGTCACCGGGGTTCGGGCAGCTAAGTAGAGAGCTGGGAGGGGTCTCCGTTATCAGCTGCCAACAGGGTATCGCCCCCTGCAGTAAATTGCGTCAGCCAGCTTCGGCCAATTCCGCGCCATCAGGTTCGCGCAGCACGTAGCCACGGCCCCAGACGGTCTCGATAAAGTTGGTCCCGCCGGTAGCGGAGGCAAGCTTTTTGCGCAGCTTGCAGATGAAGACGTCGATGATCTTTAGTTCCGGCTCATCCATGCCTCCGTAGAGGTGGTTGAGGAACATTTCTTTGGTAAGGGTGGTGCCCTTGCGGAGCGAGAGAAGCTCCAGCATCTGGTACTCTTTACCGGTAAGGTGGACGCGCTGACCGGCGACTTCCACCGTTTTGGCGTCGAGGTTCACTTTCAACTCGCCGGTTGTGATGATGGATTCGGCGTGGCCCTTGGAGCGACGCACGATCGCTTGAATGCGGGCAACCAGCTCGTCTTTATGGAACGGCTTGGTCATATAATCGTCTGCGCCGAAGCCAAGACCACGCACCTTGTCCTCGATGCCGGCAAGACCAGACAAAATCAGGATTGGCGTCTTCACCTTGGAAAGGCGCAATGTGCGGAGCACCTCATAGCCCGACATATCGGGGAGGTTCAGGTCCAGCAGAATGATATCGTAATCGTAGAGCTTGCCGAGATCGACGCCCTCTTCTCCCAGATCCGTCGTGTAAACATTGAAGCTTTCAGACTTCAGCATCAGCTCGATGGACTGCGCGGTGGCACTATCGTCTTCGATCAGCAGGACTCGCATCATTGACCCCTTAACGGCTGCGATCCGCCCGCGTGCTGCGTTTCGGTTCGCGTTAAAGTGTTGC
>JBCCRF010000097.1:0-9327 GCA_039208305.1 Pseudomonadota bacterium | reverse complement strand
CGCCGCTTCGTGATGACCTACCCCAACGAGCAACTGCCTGCCGGACGACCGCTGAAGATGACGCCCGCCCATGATGCCATGACCCAAGCCGGGTGCCGCTGGGGGCAGAGCTGGGATCTGGAGGTGCCGCTTTATTTCGCACCCGACAAGGATTTCGTGGAAACGCCGACGCTGAAACGGTCCAACGCCCACCCCATCGTGGCAGCGGAATGCAAGGCGGTGCGTGAGAAAGTCGGGCTTCTCGACATCACCGGTTTCTCCCGCTTCGAGATTTCCGGGCCGAACGCGGAGGCTTGGCTGGACGGGTTGCTGGCCACCCGCCTGCCGAAACCCGGCCGCGCCCGCCTCGCCGTGATGCTCGGTCCGGATGGTCGTTTGAAAGGTGACCTGACGCTGCTGAACTGGGGTGACGGGCGCTACTGGATCATGGGCTCCTACTACCTGCGCGAATGGCACATGCGCTGGTTCACTGACCGCATGGAAGATGGGGTAACTGTGCGCGACCTCGGCGACGAAATCGCAGGCTTCGCATTGGCCGGACCGAACGCGCAGGCCGTCATCGAAAAGCTGACGGAAGACGCCGTTGGCGATCTGCCCTTCATGGGGTGCATGCAGGCAGATATCGGCCTTGTCCGCGCCCATGTCGCTCGCATGTCGGTCACAGGCGAGAAGGGCTACGAAATCAGCTGTCGCATGGGTGATCACATCGCAGTACGCCGCATGTTGCTGGAAGCCGGTGCGGATGACTGCCTCGTCGAAGTCGGGTACAACGCCCTGCTATCGCTGCGGCTGGAAAAAAGCTTCGGCATCTGGTCGGCGGAGTTTACCCAAGGTTACACCGCAGGCGAAACCGGCATGGACCGCTGGATCGCCTTCGACAAAGGCGACTTCGTCGGGCGTGAGGCGGCGACAGCGGAGCGTGATGGCAATGGCGCACCGCGCAAGCTGGTCACGCTGAAGGTGAATGCGAACGGCGCGGATGCCTCCGGTTATGAACCGGTCTGGCGCGATGGCAACCTTGTCGGCTTCGTCACCTCCGGCGGCTACGGCCATACGCTAGACCAGTCACTCGCCATGGCGCTGGTAGACCGCGAAGCGGCTGATGAAGGCACGGAACTCTCCGTCCATATCGTCGGGCAGGAACGAAGCGCCACCGTCATCCCACCCTCACCCTACGACCCTGAAGGACTGGCGATGCGTGGGTGAACGGTGTTGACCCGCCGCCCACACCTTCCATAATCGCCTTTTCGATTGTGGGAGCATGTCAATGAGCGCACCGGGTGAGAATCTTCGTATCAATGGCGACCGGCTGTGGGAGAGCATCCACGCCATGGCGGAGATCGGGCCGGGCGTCGCGGGCGGCTCCAATCGGCAGACGGTGACGGACGAAGACGCGGAAGGACGCTCCCTGTTTCAAACATGGTGCGAAGACGCTGGTTTGAGCATGGGCGTCGATCAGATGGGCACCATGTTCATGACGCGCCCCGGCACCGATCCCGACGCACTTCCGGTCTATGTCGGCTCTCACCTCGACACCCAGCCGACTGGCGGTCGTTATGACGGCGTGCTGGGCGTGCTCGGTGCGCTGGAAATCGTGCGCACGCTGAACGATCTCGACATCAAGACGAAGCATCCGATCGTCGTGACCAACTGGACGAACGAAGAAGGCACTCGCTTTGCGCCTGCCATGATGGCGTCCGGCGTGTTCGCCAAGCAGTTCACCCAGGACTGGGCCTACGCGAAGGAGGACGCCGAGGGCCAAACCTTCGGCGAAGAACTGGAACGCATCGGCTGGAAGGGCGAGGAAGAGGTTGGCACGCGCAAGATGCACGCCTTCTTGGAACTGCATATCGAGCAGGGGCCGATCCTCGAAGCGGAAGGCGTCGATATCGGTGTCGTCACCCACGGGCAAGGGTTGCGCTGGATCGAATGCACGGTCACCGGAAAGGAGAGCCACACCGGTTCCACCCCCATGCCCATGCGCAAGAATGCTGGGCGCGGACTGGCGCAGATTACGGAACTCGTCCACGAGATCGCCATGGCCAATGCGCCCAACGCCGTGGGCGCCATAGGCCATATCGACGTCCACCCCAACAGCCGCAACATCATCCCCGGCAAGGTGGTTTTCACCATCGATTTCCGCTCTCACGAACTCGACACGCTAAACGGCATGGTGGAGCGACTGATGGCGGAAGCACCGAAACTTTGCGAAGCGCTTGAGGTGGAATTTTCAGCCGAGATCGTCGGCCAGTTCGACCCGCCCGCCTTTGACACAAAACTCGTGCAGTCCATCCGCGACGCCGCCGAACGCCTCGGCTACAGCCACCGCGACATCATCTCCGGCGCCGGCCACGACGCCTGTTGGATCAACAAGGTTGCTCCGACTGCGATGGTCATGTGCCCCTGCGTCGATGGGTTGAGCCACAACGAGGCGGAAGAGATCACCAAGGAGTGGAGCACCGCGGGAGCGGAGGTTCTGTTCCACGCCGTGGTGGAGGCGGCGGAGATTGCACTATAATCGCTACCTTGACCGCAAGTTCTTCTGGAGTCTGCCGATCGCTGTGACGATCTCAATGATTTACGGACTCGTTAGCGGCAATTTTGGTGCGCTTGCCTTTGCAGGCACTGGCATTGTTCTGTTGGTTGCGTGGTGGTTTTTCCATCTCGTGAGAACTGCGAAAGCGCCAGGGCTGTGGTACAAGATCGCCTTCGGCTGGACCTTGCTCTTCGTGTGCCTAGGTGGGCTTTGGGACAGTGCGCTATTCGAGGATTTCGAACCATATGAACCCACAACGGTAAAGATTACGGTTGGTCTCGTGTTCGCATATGCGTTGCCGATGGTATTTTTGCTTCATACGGCCTTGCAAGGATTTTTCAGACGTTTGACTGAAATGACTTCGCGGCCTGAAAACCCCATCAGCGAAGAACGAAATTCAGAGTGATATCAGGAGGCCCTATGACCACCACCATAAAGAACGGCACCATCGTCACGGCGGACCTGACCTATAAGGCCGATGTGCAGATCGAGGATGGGGTCATTTCCGCCATCGGGCCGAACCTCTCCGGTGGCACGGAGCTGGACGCGACGGACTGCTACGTCATGCCCGGCGGCATCGACCCCCATGTGCATCTGGAGATGCCCTTCATGGGCACCTACTCGACAGATGATTTCGAGAGCGGCACGCGCGCGGCGCTCGCCGGTGGCACGACGATGGTGGTGGACTTCTGCCTGCCGTCGCCCGGCCAATCCCTGCTGGAAGCGATCCAGATGTGGGACAACAAATCCACCCGCGCCAATTGCGACTATTCCTTCCACATGGCGATCACCTGGTGGGGGGAGCAGGTCTTCAACGAGATGGAGACCGTGGTGCGCGACAAGGGCATCAACACGTTCAAGCATTTCCTCGCGTACAAGGGCGCGTTGATGGTGAACGATGATGAGCTCTACGCCTCCTTCCAGCGCTGCGCGGAACTTGGGGCGACGCCCATGGTCCACGCCGAGAATGGTGACGTGGTCGCCGAACTCTCCGCCCGTCTGCTGGAAGAGGGGAACAACGGCCCGGAAGCCCATGCCTATTCTCGCCCGCCGCAGGTAGAAGGCGAGGCCACCAACCGCGCCATCATGATCGCCGATATGGCGGGAGCGCCGCTTTATGTCGTTCACACGTCCTGCGAGGAAAGCCACGAGGCGATCCGCCGGGCACGGGCACTGGGCAAGCGCGTATGGGGTGAGCCGCTGATCCAGCATCTCACGCTGGATGAGAGCGAATATTTCAACAAGGACTGGGACCACGCCGCCCGGCGTGTCATGTCCCCGCCCTTCCGCAACAAGCAGCATCAGGACAGCCTTTGGGCTGGCCTGCAGTCCGGTTCCCTCTCCGTCGTCGCCACCGACCACTGCGCCTTCACCACGGAGCAGAAGCGCTATGGCGTCGGCGATTTCACCAAGATTCCCAACGGCACTGGTGGCCTGGAAGATCGCATGCCCATGCTGTGGACACACGGCGTCGAAACCGGCCGCCTGACCCCCAACGAATTCGTCGCCGTCACCTCCACCAATGTGGCGAAGATTTTGAACATGTATCCCAAGAAGGGTGCCGTTCTCGTCGGCGCCGATGCCGACCTCGTGGTGTGGGACCCCAACAAGGAGAAAACGATCGAGGCCAGCACCCAGCAAAGCGCGATCGACTACAACGTGTTCGAAGGCAAAAAGGTCAAAGGGCTGCCCCGCTATACACTGACGAGAGGCATGGTCGCCGTGAACGACGGCGCGGTGGAAACGAAAGAAGGCCACGGCCAATTCGTCAAACGGGAACCGAACGGGAGCGTGAACAAGGCGCTCAGTTCATGGAAAGCGCTGACAAATCCGACGCCGGTGGAGCGGAGTGGTATTCCGGCCAGTGGGGTGTGACTTGTCGGTTCTGAAGGGCCTCTCCGCCTTCACTGTCACGCCGACCGATGATGCCGGTCGCGTCGATACCGACCATCTCGCACAGTTCGTTGCGCGGTTGCGGCGGCCCGGCATTTCGTCGATCGGCGTACTCGGTTCGACTGGTGGCTATATGTATCTCGATGCGCGCGAGCGGAAGCGGGCGATTGAAACGGCGGTCGAGGCGGCGGGCGATACACCAGTTCTCGCAGGCGTTGGCGCACTGACGACCCGCGAGGTCCTGGCCCATATTCGCGATGCGCAGGACGCCGGTGCGACGGCCGTTCTCGTTGCACCGGTTTCATACCTGCCATTGGTGGATGCTGATGTTACCGCGCTCTTTCGCGATGTGCGATCGGCGACGACGCTGCCTGTCTGCTTCTACAACAATCCCGGCACCACGGGCTTCACACCGAGCGAAGAATTGATCCGCTCGCTCGCCGCCAACGGTACGATCGATGCGGTGAAGATGCCGCCTGCGCCAAACGGCGATTTTGCAAGCCAGATTACGCGGCTGCGCGACGAAACACCGGATGATTTCATCATCGGCTACTCCGGCGACAGCGCCATAGCTGGCGCGCTCCGCGATGGCGCCGATGCCTGGTATTCCGTACTCGCCGGCACGCTGCCGGAGATCGCAATCGCGCTGTGGAACGCGCGCCGCAACGACGCCGAACGCGACCGCCTGACCGCATTGCTGCGGCTGCTTTTCAACACATTTGACCGTCACGGCAGCATCCGCATTATCCATGAGGTTGTTGATCTGATCGGCCTCGGTACCGTCGCACTTCCCTGCCCGCTTCTGCCGCTGGATTCTGAAGTTCGGGAAAGCATTGCGCATGCGCTCGACTTGCTGCCGGAGGTGCGCGACAAGGCTGCATGACCGTCGTTTCCGCCCAATCCCTCTCCCTCACCTTCCAGACCGCCGACGCGCCTGTCCACGCGCTGAAGGATGTGTCGCTTGATATTGAGGAAGGCGAGTTTGTCTCCTTTATCGGGCCGTCCGGTTGCGGGAAGACGACGTTCTTGCGGGTGATCGCCGATTTGGAGACGCCCACCGGCGGGTCGATCACCGTCAACGGAATGTCCCCTGCCGAAGCGCGGCAGGCGCGGTCCTATGGTTACGTGTTTCAGGCGGCGTCGCTGCAGCCGTGGCGAACCATTGAGAAGAACATCGCGCTGCCGCTGGAAATCATGGGCGTGCCGAAGGCCGAGCGGCCACAGCGGATCGACAAGGTGCTCGATCTGGTGGAACTGTCGGGCTTCGCGAAAAAATACCCGTGGCAACTCTCCGGCGGGATGCAGCAGCGGGCCTCCATCGCCCGGGCGCTGGCCTTCGATGCCGACCTTCTGCTGATGGACGAGCCTTTCGGCGCGCTGGATGAAATCGTTCGCGACACGCTGAACGAAGCCCTGCTCGAACTGTGGGCACGCACCAACAAGACGATCTGTTTCGTCACCCATTCCATTCCCGAGGCGGTGTATCTCTCCACCAAAATCGTCGTCATGTCGCCTCGCCCGGGCCGCATCCACGAGGTGATCGAAAGCGCCCTGCCCAAGGAACGCCCGCTCGACATCCGAGAAAGCCCCGAATTCCTCAAAATCGCTGCCCGCGTCCGCGACGGCCTGCGCGCGGGGCATGGCGTGGATGCGTAGCGAAAAGACTGTCCCCGTCCTCACCCTCGTCGGTGTCATCTTCCTCATCTGGTACGTCGCCACCGTCTTTCTGAACGCACCATTCGAGCGCGACAGGGCGGAGCGGGTGGGGAAGGAGCCGCCGTCGTTTTCGCAGCTCATTCCGCTGACCATGGCGCAGGAGCGGCCAGTGCTGCCTGCGCCCCATCAGGTGGCGCAGGAAATCTGGAAAACCACCGTCGGCATGGCGGTGAAGGGGCGACCCTTTTCCAAACGCTCGCTGATCTATCATGCCTGGATAACGCTATCGGCCACATTGCTGGGTTTCCTCATCGGCACATTGCTCGGCGTCGCGCTGGCGGTGGGCATCGTTCACAACCGGGCGATGGACAAGTCGGTCATGCCGTGGGTCATCACATCCCAGACCATCCCCATTCTTGCCATCGCACCGATGA
Organism: Pseudomonadota bacterium; assembly: GCA_039208305.1. GTDB lineage: Bacteria > Pseudomonadota > Alphaproteobacteria > Rhizobiales > Rhizobiaceae > Pseudahrensia. The sequence continues at coordinate 2,808 of JBCCRF010000097.1, read as the reverse complement.
TCATAGTCGTGTTGAACGCGGTGGGGATATCTGGCCTGCTGCCCAAGGCGCTGATTTCGACCTACTTGTCCTTCTTCCCCGTGGTCGTCGGCATGGTGGCGGGCTTGCGCGCACCGGAGCGGGCGGACCTGGATCTGATGCACACCTATTCCGCCAGCCGCGCGCAGACCTTCTGGAAGCTGCGCCTGCCCGCCTCCCTGCCTTATCTGTTCACCTCTCTGAAGATCGCTATTGCCATTTCGCTGGTGGGCGCCATCGTCGGTGAGATGCCCACCGGCGCCGTTGCCGGTCTTGGCGCACGGCTGCTCGCCGGTTCCTATTACGGGCAGACGATCCAGATTTGGTCCGCCCTCATCACCGCTGCCGCTCTGGCTGCCGTGCTGGTCGCTCTTGTTGGTCTCGGTCACCGCATGGTGCTAGCTCGCATGGGGCAGAAGGAGGTGGCGATTTGACGTTTGCTGGCATCTCAATTCTCGTCTGGATGGCCTTTGCTTTCTGGATTTTTGCGTGGTGGTTGAACCAGCGGCTGGTGGCTATCGATACCGGCCACAATGTCGCCCTCACCCGTGCCATCGGTCTCGCGGTGCCACTCATCTTCGGGCTCACGCTCTTTGTGTTGTGGGAACTGCTGGTGCGTGGGCTGGACGTGTCGCCCATCCTGCTGCCGCCGCCCTCCGCTGTTGCAGAGCGCATGGCAAATTCCGGCACGACCCTGTGGGCGGATTTCCAGCAGACGTTCAAGGCGGTGATTGCGGGCTACGTCATGGGCTGCGGTTCGGGTTTTCTCGTAGCGCTTGCGGTAGATCGATCTCCTTTCCTGAAGAATGGCCTGCTGCCGCTTGGCAATTTCGTATCCGCTCTTCCCATCGTCGGCGTCGCGCCCATCATGGTGATGTGGTTCGGCTTCGATTGGCAGTCTAAGGCGGCTGTCGTCGTCGTCATGACCTTCTTCCCCATGCTGGTGAACACCGTGCAGGGGTTGGCGGCGGCGGACAGCATGTCCCGCGATTTGCTGAAGACCTACGCGGCGTCCTGGTGGCAAACTCTCTTGAAATTGCGCTTGCCAGCGGCGGCTCCTTTCATCTTCAATGCTCTTAAGATCAATTCCACCCTGGCGCTGATCGGTGCCATTGTGGCGGAATTTTTCGGCACACCCATCGTGGGCATGGGCTTTCGCATTTCGACGGAAGTCGGGCGCATGAATATCGACATGGTGTGGGCCGAGATCGCGGTGGCAGCCCTTGCGGGCTCCGCTTTCTACGGGGCGGTGGTGCTGATCGAGCGCGCCGTCACGTTCTGGCATCCGTCGAACCGGCGGCAATAAGGAGAAGACCATATGAAGAGACTTGCAACAACGCTCGCAGCCGCGGCCATCGCGATTGCCGCACCGGCCATCGCCTGGGCCGACGGCCATTCCAACAAGGTGACGCTGCAGCTGAAGTGGGTCACCCAGGCCCAGTTCGCAGGCTACTACGTCGCCAAGGATAAGGGCTTCTTCGAAGCGGAAGGCCTCGATGTGGAGATCAAACCCGGCGGCCCCGACATCGCGCCCGTGCAGGTTCTTGCCGGTGGCGGTGCCGACGTCGTGGTGGAGTGGATGCCCGCAGCACTTGCCGCCCGCGAAAAGGGCGTCCCGCTGGTCAACATCGCTCAACCCTTCAAATCCTCCGGCCTGATGCTGACCTGCCGCAAGGAAACCGGCATCGCCACGCCGGCTGATCTGAAAAACCGCACCCTCGGCGTCTGGTTCTTCGGCAACGAGTATCCCTTCCTGTCCTGGATGAGCCAGCTGGGCATCGATACTGACGGTGCCGATGAGAACGGCGTCACGGTCGTCAAGCAGGGTTTCAACGTCGATCCGCTGATCCAGAAGCAGGCCGACTGCATCTCCACCATGACCTATAACGAATACTGGCAGGTCATTGACGCGGGCTTTACCGCGGACGATCTGGTGGTCTTCAAATATGAGGACCAGGGCGTCGCCACACTGGAAGACGGTCTCTACGTGCTGGAGGAAAACCTCGCCGACGCAGCCTTCAAGGAAAAGATGGTGAAGTTCGTGCGTGCCTCCATGAAGGGCTGGAAATATGCCGAGGAGAACCCGGACGAAGCAGCCGAAATCGTGCTCGAAAACGATGCCTCCGGTGCCCAGACCGAGAAGCACCAGAAGCGCATGATGGGCGAAATCGCCAAGCTGACCGCCGGCTCCAACGGCGCGCTGGACGTGGCTGACGCCGATCGCACGGTGAAGACCCTGCTCGCCTCCGACGGCGATCCCGTCATCACCAAAGAGCCAGAAGGCGCCTGGACGTCTGACATCACTGACGCCGCGCTGAACTAGACGACATGCGGAAGCGCTCCGGCAAAGGCCGGAGCGCTTCAAGCTGTCGGGCTTCTTTGCCCTCATCCCGGATCAAGTCCGGCACAGGCTGCTGTCGGGCTTGCAGACTCCTCAAGTGAGAAACGGGCCCGCTTCTTCTATTGTCATCCCGGGCCTGACCCGGGACCCAGCGAAGAAGCCACGCAAAGCGCGTCCTTCTATTTCATCCGGACACGCCAAAACGCCCGCCAGCGCTGCGCACCTCGGGTTCCGCATCAGTCTCGCTCCCGAAACAACGTCGGGAACCGGTGGGGCGTGAAGGCTGACCCATGCCGGTAGTTTCGGCGAAACGGTCGCCCGTCACGCCCCACTTCGGTTCTGCTGCGGACGGGGTTTCACCGCCATTGCCCTGACACACCATGGCACGCCCGGCCCTTACGGACCGAGCCCGCTCTCCTGCCAGCCATTGCACGATACATCGGCCCAGT
>JBCCRF010000096.1:0-9356 GCA_039208305.1 Pseudomonadota bacterium | reverse complement strand
GCCCTCCCGGAGCGAAGGCCGCAAGGCCGACAGCGTGAGGGCAAAAGAGCAGAACCCGAGGTGCGCAGCGCTGACGGGCGCTTTGGCGTGTCCGCTGGTGGGCTTAAAAATGCGTCGTAGAGCTTTCTTCAGCAAAATGTTCCTGATACGTTCCGTGCAATCGCCACCCGCTCAGAACGCTTATGCCAGCCCTCAAAAGCCAATTCGTCTGCGCCAATTGTGGCTTTGTCTCGCCGCGCTGGGCGGGCCGGTGCGATGCGTGTGGGGAGTGGAACACGCTTGTGGAAGAAAGCCCGAACACCGGTGTCGCAACGGGGCCAGGAAAAATATCGCGCAAAGGCCGCATCATCCCGCTGGAAGCGTTGGATGGCGACACGAAGGACGCACCACGCATCACGTCGAAGGTCGCGGAGCTGGACCGCGTTACAGGCGGCGGTTTCGTGCCAGGTTCGGCGCTGCTGCTCGGCGGCGATCCAGGCATCGGAAAATCGACACTGCTGATGCAGGCCTCCGCTGCACTGGCGCGAGCGGGAAACAGCGTCGTCTATGTGTCGGGCGAGGAAGCTGTGGCGCAGGTGCGCCTGCGGGCACAGCGGCTGGGCGTCGAGAAATCTCCCGTGCAACTGGTGGCCGAAACCAATGTGGAGAACATCGTCACCACGCTGCAGGCGTCCCTTAAGGACAAGGGGCGACCGGATCTCGTGGTGCTGGACTCGATTCAGACACTGTGGAGCGATGCCGTCGAAAGCGCTCCCGGCACAGTGAGCCAGGTGCGCGCTGCCGCGCAAGCCATGATCCGCTACGCCAAACAATCCGGCGCCTGTATCGTGCTGGTGGGCCACGTCACCAAAGAGGGGCAGATCGCTGGGCCCCGCGTTGTTGAGCACATGGTGGACGCGGTGCTCTATTTCGAGGGCGAGAACAATCACCATTTCCGCATCCTGCGCGCGGTGAAGAACCGCTTTGGCCCGACCGACGAGATCGGCGTCTTCGAGATGTCGGATGCGGGGCTGAAACAGGTCGCCAACCCGTCGGAACTGTTTCTCGGCGAGCGCCACAAGGCCGCGCCCGGCGCCGCGGTATTCGCCGGGCTAGAGGGGCGGCGTCCGGTGCTGGTGGAAATCCAGGCGCTTGTGGCGGAATCGTCGCTCGGCACGCCGCGCCGCGCGGTGGTCGGCTGGGAAAGCGCCCGCATGTCCATGATTCTCGCCGTGCTGGAAGCGCGCTGCGGTGTGCGGTTGGGAGGGCACGATGTCTATCTCAACGTGGCGGGCGGCTACCGCATTTCGGAGCCTGCCGCCGATCTTGCGGTGGCCGCCGCCCTCGTATCCTCGCTCGCCAACAAGCCTCTGCCGGACAATTGCGTCTATTTCGGCGAGGTCAGCCTGTCAGGCCATCTGCGGCCAGTTGCACAGGCAGCGGCACGGCTGAAGGAGGCTGGAAAGCTCGGCTTTGAACAGGCCACCTTCGCCAAGACATCGGAACTCGCCAAAACACCGGGCATGCGTCTGAACACGCTCGAAAGCCTGTCCGATCTCGTGGTCGATCTGGTGACGCCGGGGGAGTTGCCGACAGGGGATGAATAGGCCGTCGCGCTTGCTCCACGGAAGCATTTGCGGCAAAGAGTGGCCGCCCGCAGGCAAGCCGCCCAAGCCGCGCCCCAAAGGCGTCTTACTCAGCGCCAAATCGCATTTCGAGGCCCCGTTTCATGTCCATCACCCTGCTCGACGGCATTCTGGTCGTCATCATGTTGATTTCGGCCTTGCTGGCGATGATCCGCGGCTTCTCCCGCGAGGTTCTGTCCATCGTATCTTGGGTCGTGGCGGCGATTGCGGCAGCGTCCTTTTACAAAACATTGTCGCCGATGGTGGCTGGCCTGCACGCCTCTTTGCAGGAAGGCTCACTGGTGACGGACGCAATTTCTGCTGCTGCGATCTTCCTCGTCGTGCTCATTATCGTCAGCTATCTCACCATGCTGCTGGCCGACATGATCATCGACAGCCGCGTGGGTGTGCTCGACCGCACGCTCGGTTTCATTTTCGGCGCCGCGCGTGGTGCGCTGCTGGTCATTATCACGCTGTTGGGATTCCTGTGGCTGGCAAACGACAACGAACCGGAATGGATAGCGCAGGCGAAATCGCGGCCCATGCTCGTCTCCATCGGTGAAAGCATCCGCGACGCCCTGCCAGACAATCTCGATGAAGTGGTCAAACGCTTCTTCGACCCAGATGGCGACCAGCCCGAGGCACCAGCGCCGGGCGAGAGCGACGACGAACAACGCACCTAGCAATCGGCAAAACCGCATCCATCAGGAGCACCCCATGTTCGACGACAAGTTCCACGAAGAATGCGGTGTCTTCGGCATCTACGGCCAAGCGGACGCCGCTGCCATGACGGTGCTCGGTTTGCACTCACTGCAACATCGCGGACAGGAAGCAGCTGGCATCGTCACTTTCGACGGTTCCACCTTCCATGCCGAACGCCATGTCGGACTCATCGGCGATACGTTCTCCAAGCAATCGGTCATCGACCGCCTGCCCGGCCAGTCCGCCATCGGCCACAACCGCTATTCCACAACGGGCGGCGAAGGGATGCGCAACGTGCAGCCTTTCTTCGCGGATTTCGCAGGCGGCGGCTTTGCGGTGGCCCATAACGGCAATCTGACAAATGCAGCAACGCTGCGCGAGCAACTGCAACGGCAAGGCTCGATCTTCCAGTCGACATCCGACACTGAGGTGATCCTTCACCTCATCGCAACCAGCAGCGAACAGCGTTTGGTGCCGAAGCTCACGGACACGGTGAAGAAGCTGGAAGGCGCGTTCTCACTCGTTGCACTGTCGGCCAAGAAGCTGATCGGTTGCCGTGACGCGTTGGGCGTGCGTCCCCTCGTTCTCGGTGATCTGGATGGCTCTTACGTGCTTGCGTCAGAGACTTGCGCGCTAGACATTATCGGTGCCCGTTTCGTGCGCGATGTGAAGCCGGGCGAACTGGTGGTGATTGATCAGCATGGGATGGAAAGCCACTTCCCCTTCGAACAGGCCAAGCCCCGTTTCTGCGTTTTCGAATATGTCTATTTCGCCCGCCCCGATTCCACAGTGCAGGGCGAAAATGTCTACAATGTTCGCAAGGCGATCGGCGAAGAACTCGCGCGGGAAGCGCCCTGTGATGCCGATCTTGTCGTACCGGTACCGGACAGCGGCGTTCCGGCGGCTATCGGCTTCAGCCAGCAGGCCAATCTACCCTTCGAGCTCGGTATCATCCGCAACCACTATGTTGGCCGCACCTTCATCGCACCGTCGGACCAGATCCGTCACATGGGGGTCAAACTGAAGCATAATGCCAACCGCCGCCTGATCGAAGGCAAGAGCGTTGTGTTGGTGGATGACTCGATCGTACGCGGTACGACGAGCCAGAAAATCGTCGCCATGGTGCGGGACGCTGGCGCACGCGAAGTGCATATGCGGATCGCATCGCCACCGACCGTCTCCGGGTGCTTCTACGGCGTAGACACACCCGAAAAGCAAAAACTCCTCGCTTCACGCATGAGCATGGAAGAGATGGCGGATTTCATCAAAGTAGATAGTCTCGCCTTCGTAACCGTGGACGGAATGTACCGTGCGGCAGGGGAAGCCGCGCGGGACAACGAACAGCCACAATTCTGCGACGCGTGCTTTACAGGCGACTATCCGACCGCGCTGACCGATCGCGAAGGCGCGCAGGGTATCGGTGGAGATAATGTCCGCCCCATCTCGATGCTTTCCGGCGGGCGCTGAACCATGAGCGACAAACCTCTGGAAAGCCGCCTTGCCGTCGTCACAGGTGCGTCGCGCGGCATCGGCTATGAAGCTGCGCTGGGGCTGGCAAATGCCGGTGCTCATGTCATTGCCATCGCCCGCACAGTGGGCGGCTTGGAAGACCTCGACGATGCAGTCCGCGAAAATGGCGGCAGTGCTACGCTCGTGCCGCTGGATCTAACAGATTTTGACGCGATCGACCGGCTTGGCGGCTCCATTAACGAGCGCTGGGGCAAGCTCGATATTCTGCTCGGCAATGCCGGCACACTCGGCGTGCTGACGCCACTGCACCAGAATAAGCCAACCATGTTCGAGCAAGTGTTCGCGCTCAACGTGACCAGCAATTACCGCCTCATCCGCTCCCTCGATCCGCTGCTTCAGAAAAGTGATGCGGGCCGGGCGATTTTTCTGACATCGGGCGCCGCGCGAGAGCCGAAACCTTTTATCGGCCCGTATGCGGCGTCCAAAGCGGCACTGGAAGCGCTGGTGACCAGCTATGCTGGCGAGAACCGGCTGAATGCGCTCAACGTGAATCTGCTCGACCCCGGTCGCTTGCGCACAAAGATGCGCGCGCAATACGCACCCGGCGAAGACCCGGAAGCGGTGACGCCACCTTCCGACATTATACCTGCGGTGCTGGAACTCGCCTCACTAGATTGCACCACAAATGGCGGCATCTACAGCCTGTCAGAGAAGTGTTTTCTGGACGATACCAACTGATCTTGTCGCAATGTGCGCAACTGCCGCAGTTTGTGGTTACCGTTGCGACAGGGTTAGAAAACGGAAGACAAGCGTTTGAATGATAATGTGAAATCTTCCTGAAATTCTCTTTGGCATAACATCGGCGGTTCTAACGAATGAGCGCCATTAGAATATGTTGTCGCGATATGTATCAATCGAGCATATGCACGCTTGATATATAAACGGGGCATATATATCCTCAAGCGCCATAGCCTATAGCCGCGCGGGTTTTCATGAACGTTCGCACACTTTGCCTCGCTGTCCTGAATTGTGGAGACGCCACAGGCTACGAAATACGCAAACTCGTGTCGGAGGGGCATTTCAGCCACTTTGTCGATGCGAGTTTCGGCTCAATCTATCCCACGCTGAAGGCTCTCCACGAAGACGGGCTAGTTACCCAACGCGAGGAGCGTCAGGACGGTAAGCCGGACCGCAAGGTCTACTCGATCAGCGATGCTGGCCGTCAGGCCTTCCTGCAAAATCTCAGACAGCCCGCTCAAAAGGACATTTTCAAAAGTGGCTTCCTGCTGCTCGCCATGTGTGCCGAACTGATGGACCCCGAAGACATCCGCACCGCCATTGATCGGCAGATCGCACATATCGAAAGCGAACTGACCATGATCGATTCCGAAGTGCGCGAGGTCGATATGGCCGGTGCGGACTGGGTTGGCGACTACGGCCGCATCTGCCTCACGGCAGGGCTTCAATACATAAGAGCCAAGCGCGGCGAGCTGGAAGCGCTCGCAGGAACCGGCTTGCCTGACAACCCATCGACCGCCCCCTCCCCCACGCTCATCGCGGCCGAATAAGGAACACTCCCATGCAACTACGTGGCTCCCACCTCGTATCTTTTGCCATTCTGGCGGCCATCGGCGGCTGGATGTTCACCGGCAACCTCATCCTCGGCGGCCAGGGCGACGGATCTGCAGAACCGATTGCAGAACGTGAAGCCAAGCGTGTCAGCGAAGCCTTTCGCGTTCGCGTAACCGAGCTTCAGCCAACCGAACGGGTGGCCAACCTGACCGTGCGTGGACGCACAGAGGCTGATGCCATCATTAGCGTGCGGGCTGAAACCGGAGGCAACGTCGCCCGGAGGCCTGTCAGCAAAGGTGATCGGGTCGATGTCGGCGACGTGCTATGCATTATCGACCAAGGCATTCGCGAAACGAACCTGGCGCAGGCACAAGCCCGTCTCGATCAGGCACAAGCTGATTTCGACGCCACCAACCGATTGGTGGAGCGTGGCTTCGCGACCCGTAGCAAGTTGCGGGAATTGCGCGCAGCCTTAAATGCCGCTGAGGCATCGGTTGCGACAGCAAAACAGGATATGTCGCGTACAGAAATTCGCGCCACTACAGCGGGCCTGGTTCAAAGCCCAATGGCGCAGGTCGGCGACAATCTCGCCCCCGGTGGCGTTTGTGTCACCCTTTTGGACACCGATCCGATGATGTTCAGCGGACAGGTGCCAGAGGCAAGCGTCGTAGCCCTGACCGAAGGCATGAAAGCCGAGATCGAGATCATCGGCGGCATGACGGTGCCGGGAACGATTTCCTTCATCTCACCCGCTGCCGATGCGTCAACCCGCACCTTCGGCATCGAAGTTGAGTTGGAAAGTGTCGAGGCCAGCATCCGCGACGGCCTGACAGCAGAAGCCGTTATCCCCCTCTCGCCGACGCAAGCCTACAAGTTGGAAGCTGCTTGGATCACCCTTGCAGACGATGGCGAGGTCGGGGTTCGCGCGGTAGCAGCGGACAATACGGTGAGTTTTCATCCGATCACGATACTCGCGCAGGACGAGACGGGGGTGTGGGCGTCCGGCCTCGAGCCAGGACTGAAGGTCATCACCCTCGGCCAGAATTTTGTTGCCGCAGGTGAGACGGTTGAACCCGTGCCTGCCGACGCGGCCGCCGCAAGTGGCGCAGAAAACGCCACCACGCCAAGCGCCGCGGCGTCCACCGATACTGATGAGGCTCGCTCATGATCTCCGCTCTGTCAGGCATTCTCAGCCGTCCTAAGACGGTCGTGATGTTGATGCTGGTGATGATTTTCGCCGGCGCCTATTCCTACATCACCATCCCCAAAGAGGCGCAGCCGGATATCGATGTGCCGGTCTATTTCGTCTCGGTCACCCAACAGGGCATTTCTCCGGGCGATTCCGAGCGTCTGCTCGTGCGTCCCATGGAAACCAAGCTGCGTGGCCTTGATGGGTTGAAAGAGCTCACGACGCTTTCCAACCAATCCAACGCGGTCGCGGTACTGGAATTCGAGATCGGCACCGACAAAGACAAGGTGCTGGCTGATATTCGCGACAAGGTCGATCAGGCCAAGGCAGAGTTTCCTGCCGATGCCGACGAACCGGTGATCGCAGAGACGAACTTTGCACTGCAACCGACCCTGATCGTAACCCTGTCTGGTCGTGTGCCGGAGCGGACGCTCTATCAGTATTCGCGCCGCCTGAAGGACGAATTGGAGGCGATCTCGTCCGTCCGCGAAGCCAATTTGTCCGGTCAGCGTGAGGAAATGCTGGAAGTCGTGCTCGATCTCGCGAAGCTCGAATCCTACAACATCACACAAGCAGAACTGCTGAGTGCGCTCTCCAACAACAACCAGCTGGTGGCAGCCGGTACGCTGGACAACGGATCCGGTCGCTTCAACGTGAAGGTTCCGGGCCTCGTGGAGAGTGCCGCCGACGTCTATTCCATCCCGATCAAGCAAAATGGCGAAGCTGTCGTTACGCTGGGCCAGGTGGCGGAGATCCGTCGCACCTTCAAGGACCCGGTGTCCTACACCCGTGTGAATGGCGAACCGGCAATCGCTCTTCAGGTGGTGAAGCGCATCGGTGAAAACATCATCGAAAACAACACTGCCGTGCGCGCAGCGGTGGCCGAATTTTCCAAGAACTGGCCGCAGACGATCAAGATCAATTATCTGCTCGACCAGTCCTCCTTTATCAACGAAGTGCAGGGTTCGCTGCAGGCGTCGATCATGACAGCCATCGCACTGGTGCTCGTGGTGGTCGTCGCATCACTCGGCTTGCGCTCGGGCATGTTGGTCGGGCTTTCCGTCCCCGTCTCCTTCGCTGTGGGTTTCCTCATTCTGGCTCTCGCCGGTATCACGGTGAACATGATGGTGCTGTTCGGCATGGTGCTGACGGTCGGTATGCTGGTGGATGGCGCCATCGTGGTGACGGAATATGCCGACAGAAAACTGTCGGAGGGCATGCCGCCAGATCAGGCCTATAAGCGCGCTGCGCAATTGATGTTCTGGCCTGTGGTCTCCTCGACCGCCACAACCCTTGCCGCGTTCCTACCGCTGCTGCTGTGGCCAGGGGTGCCCGGCGAATTCATGTCCTACCTGCCGATCATGGTGATCGTGGTTCTCACCGCATCGCTGCTGACCGCACTCATCTTCCTGCCCACAACAGGGGCGCTGACAGGTTGGATAGCCACGAAAATCGGCCGCAATGGCGGGGTACTGTTCACCTCCGTCGTCTGCGCCGTGATGCTGGGCTTCGCCGTCTACGCACTGACAGACGGTGGCGTCGACCTCGGCCTTGATGCAGTCGGGGCCTCCGCTGCGGAAGCGAGCCGCAATATGATCGGCTTCGATTTCGGTAATGGCATTGCCACTGTTCTCGGTATCGTGGTGGCGCTGGCGTCCTTCCCACTTGTCTGGGCCTTCCTCGCCTGGCGCGGCAAAAAGGAAGCAGAGCGTGACCCCGTCACACTGATGTTCACCGCAGAACGTCCGCTTGAAATCAAAAAGGTGCCCGGCGCTCTTGGCAGCTACCTGACGTTTCTGAAATGGACGTCCGGCAATTTGATCGGCAACCTCGTAGTCATCTGCGGTATTTTCGGTTTCGCCTTTTACGTGATGACCGTGCTGTTCCCGGCCAACAGTGCCGGCGTCGAGTTTTTCGTGGATGAAGAACCTGACCAAGCCATCGTGCTCGTCTCGGCGCGTGGAAACCTGTCGGCCAGCCAGGTGCGCGATGTTGTGGCGGAGGTCGACAGGCAGATTCTTACCATCGCAGGCATCCGCAACTCCGTGTCGACGGCCACCGCACCCGGTGGGTCCACCGGAAGCGGCAGCCCCATCGGCGGCGTGCAGGATAAACCCGCTGACGTTGTGGGTGAATTGCAAATCGAATTGAATGACTTCTGCTGCCGCCGTGTCGCGACAGAAATATTCGCCGAAATCCGCGACAAGACCGCTGCCATCCCCGGTATCAAAGTCGAGGTCCGCAAAATTGAAGGCGGCCCGCCAACCGGTAAAGACGTGCGTCTGCAGGTCAAATCTACCGACTACGACGCGATGATTGCCGCGATCGGTCGCGCTCGCAAGTTTGTCGACACGGTACCCGGTCTCGTAGACATTGAAGATGGCCGTCCCCTGCCCGGCATCGAATGGGAACTCGCAGTCGATCGGGAACAAGCGGGACGCTACGGTGCAAACATCGTGTCTATCGGCTCCATGGTACAGCTGGTCACAGAAGGCGTGCTGATCGGTGAATACCGTCCCGATGATTCTGAGGACGAGTTGGACATCCGCGTTCGCCTGCCCGCCGAGGAGCGCAGCTTTGCCACTTTGGACAAGCTGAAGCTGCCTACAACAAGCGGTCAGGTGCCGCTGGCAAACTTCGTCACCCGCTCCCCGCAGCAGAAGGTATCCTCCATCACCCGCAAGGACGGTATCTACACGATGGAGGTGAAAGCCAATATTGCCGACGGCTTTGAGGAGAATGGCCGTGGTGTGACGCCTGACGACAAGGTGGGCGAGGTGCAAGCCTGGCTCGACAGCCAGCAATGGCCGGCCAATGTG
>JBCCRF010000095.1:0-9385 GCA_039208305.1 Pseudomonadota bacterium | reverse complement strand
GGCCCGCACTCTTCGCCCCGGCCTTACCGTACTGGCGAACCCGACGCGGTTTCTCGCCTTCTCTAAGGCTGTGTTGCCGTGGCTTGGCGCTGCGACGGTCATCATGCTGGCGATCGGTCTCACCATGTCTTTCACTGTGCCGGACGATTACCAGCAAGGCCGTACGGTACGGATCATGTTCATCCATGTTCCCTCGGTCTGGATAGCCATGGCAGCCTACATGACGATGGTGTCCAGTGCACTTGGCGTGCTGGTCTGGCGGCATCCGCTGGCAGATGTCGCAGCGCGGGCGGCAGCACCCATCGGCGCGACTTTCACTTTTCTCGGCCTCGCCACCGGTTCCATCTGGGGTCGCCCCATGTGGGGAACATGGTGGGAGTGGGACGCACGACTGACCTCGTTCCTCATTCTCCTCATCATCTATCTTGGCCTCATTGCGTTGTGGAACGCGATCGAGGAGCCGGCCCGCTCGGCGCGCATCGCTGCGGTCGCCATCCTCATAGGTGCGATTAACATCCCCATTATCCGCTTTTCGGTGGAATGGTTCACCACACTTCATCAGGGGCCCAGCGTCATCCGCGAGGGAGGGCCGTCGCTGGCGCCAGAATTTCTGTATCCGTTGCTAGTCATGGGCGCCGCGTTCCTGCTGCTGTTTCTGACGCTGCATCTGTGGGCCATGCGCAACGAGATCATGCGCCGCCAGATCCGCACTCTGCAGCGTAAGTCAGCACGGGCGGCGCGAGGATAAGATCATGATCGAAGCCCTGTTCGGCACGAAATATCTCGGATTCATCGCGGGCGCCTATGGCATCGTCACGCTGTCGATCCTGCTGCTCACCGTTTCCATCTGGCTCACCGCCCGCCGTCGCCGTGAGCAACTCCAGAAAATGGAAGAGGCAGGCCTGCGCCGCGCCTCGAAAGCTGCATAATGTCCAACCAAAAAATTGACGGCGACACCACCACCAGACGCACTCGGCTCTGGATGATGATTCCGCTCGTCATTTTCGGCGGGCTGGTGGGCATTTTTGCCGTACAGCTGTTGTCCGGGCGCGACGTGAGCGAACTTCCATCCGCACTGATCGGCAAACCGGCCCCGACCTTTGATCTTCCGGCACTCCCCGGGCTTGAAAAAGACGGGCAGCCTGTCCCTGCCCTCGCTTCCACCGATCTTCCAGGCGATTTGCGGTTAGTGAACATCTTCGCCAGCTGGTGCGCGCCCTGTCGAGCAGAGCACCCCGTATTGATGGCACTGGCCGAGCGCTACGGAGTCGACATTGTCGGCATCAACTACAAAGACAGGGATCCCAACGCGCTAAAGTTTCTCAACGAACTCGGTAACCCCTACAGCCGCGTCGGCACGGACAAACCGGGCCGCACCGCCATCGAATGGGGCTTCTACGGCATTCCCGAAACCTTCCTGCTGGATGAAAAGGGCGTCGTGCGCCACAAGATCGTCGGCCCCATCGACGCCAAGAAATTCGAGAGCCTTCAGGCGAAGATCGCTGAGCTGCGAGGCGAGTGAACAGCCCGTTCAGCTTTGGTCAGCTTTTGAATTCAGCCGCCTTGTCGTGCCAAATGTCGGCATAGGAGACGTCCTGATAATTGTCGAACCAGGGGCCGCCGCTGGTGTAGTGTACAGCGTGCGGTTTGCCGCTTTCAGGCTCCCCGTTCCAGCCTTCCAGCCAGTTCCAGTTCGTCGGCAATGCGCCGATTTCGTCGTCCTGCGCCCATTGCATGCGGTGCAGGTAAGCGCCTGTCTGGCTGTTCACGACGTCGGGCGTCAGCTGTTTTGTGGACGGATGAGCACAGTTGAACAGCATGAAGGATGACCAGTTCTTGCGCGGATAGACGGTCTGCGCTTGCCCATCCATCTTGACCGCTTCCTTCGGCGTGTAGTCGTGCTGCACGCAATACAACGCCTTTGACGGGTCGTTGTATTCCTGCAGTTTGGCGATGTCGGAGAAGAACATAAAATCGCAGTCGCAGAACAGCGCCCAGCCCTCATAACCGGCCAGATGCGGCACGAAGAAACGTGAATAGGTGAATTCGGTCGAGGCGAGCGGATCGATGTCGCGGGTGTAGAGACCAGCCGACACAAGATCGTCCAGCTTGATCGGCTCCACCTCTACCGGGACCGATGCATGTTCCAGCAGCGTCTTGCGGGCCACCTGATAGGCAATGTCCTCGCGCGAGTCCCAGCCGATATAAACCTTGAAATCCATCACCGTGCACCATACCGATTGCCGAACGCGGCTTGCATAGGTTTGCACGGGTAGACCGTCAAGCGATGGTCGCATGCGAGATCAATCCTGAAGGCGCAATCATGGATAATCCGATTAAGACCCTGCTGGACCGCCGACGCGCAAAGCGCCGCGAGCGCAAGCAACGCACCATCGGTGCCCATATGGTATGGCGCGACCAGCCCTTCTGGCAGAAGGCCCAAGCCGATCATGGGCAGGTGAAAGGTATTCCTGATATTCGGCTTTATTTTCTGCAATCGCTGATCCGCTCGCTGGAGAACGTCGATGGCGATATCGCCGAATGCGGTGTGCGCCACGGCAAGTCCGCCCTCTACATGTGGAGCGCCATGAGCGAAGAAAGACGCAGCGCTCGCACGATCTTCCTTTTCGATAGTTTTGAAGGCCTCTCAGACCCGATCCCCGGACGCGACCAGATGGACACGGTGGTCGATGAAAACACCGGCAAGCGACTGTTCGATATCGGCGGTCCGGCACAGGTGTTGAAGCGCTTTGAAGACAAGAACGTTGAGGTGAAGACAGGCTGGATCCCTGACCGCTTTCCGGAGGTCGAGACGAACCGGTTCGCCCTCGTTCATGTGGATGTCGATCTGTACCAGCCCACGAAAGACACAATAGAGTTCTTCTACGACCGCATGGTGCCGTTCGGCGTGATGGTGTGTGACGATTACGGTAGCGGCAGTTATCCCGGTGCGCGTGAAGCGATTGACGAATTCTTCGCCGATAAGGCTGAGAATATTGTGGAGTTACCTCAGGGGCAGAGTTTCATCATCAAACGACCGACATGAGCTCTCACGCGCAATGATCTCCGCACCTCAAGCGAGACGGCCCGCACTCGCCGTTGTCGTTGATCTCGATCAAGCCAAATGGCTGCCATCCGCCATGGCGGACAGGGTAGACGTCGTAGCGTTGGCACCGGATGCCGCCCGTCATCTGCGCGACCGGAATTTCACTATCATCGATGGTGATGCCGGTGTCAGGTGCGTCAGCCATGCCCGCGCCATCGTCCTGTTGAATGGATTGCAGCAGCCAATCCTCGATCTCTACCAGCGCGAACTGTTACTGTCAGACGTCGAGCGCGATGCCATGGGGCATTATCTGTTCCAGCTCATCGCCACCGCCAATCTGGCTCGGCAGAGCCTTCTGCCCTTTGCAGGCCACTACGAAGAATACAGCTGGATGCAAGGCCGGAAAAGACGGATGAAACGCTGCTCATCATCATCCTTTGAAGACATGCTGTTCGGCCTCGTCGCCAACATCTCCCCGTTTCCGCAGATCATTGAGCCAGGCGGCCTCAACGAATATTCGGCGCTGCATGGTCGCATATGCAACATGCTGAACCAATGGCTGGGGCGGCAGCTAGCCGACAAAAAGGTCATCGCTTTTCTCGACAATGGAAATCCGCTGGCGCGCAAGATCGCAAGCCACTTTCCAAGCACAAACGATGACTATGTGCTGATGAGTTCACGGCCCCCCGCGACTACGATACTGGGCACGCTGATCAAGTTCGCTCGGCGCTGGCGCAAACGATCAAAAGACGGGAAGTACGTCATCTATGCCGTCATGCGCGCATCCGACCAACCGCCTGTCGCGCCTGTTTATGTCGAACTGCCGGACATGGCGCTTATGAATGCAACGCTGAAGCGACTGGTAGAACACACCATGCCGCGCTGCTTCGTCCATGTACGCCGCGAGGTGCGGGCAGCCGTTTGCCAGATGGAGGCCGTCAAGCCAGCGCTTGTTGTTGGCGATCACATGTTCTTTGCCAACCGGCGACAGGCTGCACGCATCCAGCGGGATCGTGGTCTGCCAGTGCTGCAGGTCACCCATGGCTCTCATGCCGTGCCGCAAGGCGTGGTCTCACAGTTGGCCGCGCGTCTTTGGGCAGAACAAGGCCGTTTGCGCACCGACGATGTCACCCATGTTGTTCCCAAAACGCCTGGAGCCGCGGCGCTAATCGACACCGTCTTTCCTCAATCAAAGGCACAACCCTATGCGATCAACCTATTCGAGCGCGCGCCTTTGGAGCGCGAGACAACCGATCATTTCACGGTCGTCATCGGCGGCAATTACCAGGACCTGGAGCGCACCGTCCCATGGCAGATGGAATTCGCATACGAATACCAACGCCTCATATTCGCGCTGATAGACCAAGTAGCGGCGATGGATGATGTCGTCCTGAAGCTCAGGGTGAAGCCGACGAAATCAGAAGGGTTATCGATCCTTGATATCGAGGAGAAAATCGCGGCAAGTGGCGCATCCAACAGGATCATGATCGAAACAAAGACGAAAATTCATCATCTTCTGGCAACCACCGATTTGATGATATCAAATCTCTCAACCTTGGCAGACGAAGCACTGATGAGCCGTGTTCCAGTGATGCTGATGACCCATATCGGCCATTACCATCACTGGCCCGCACGCACGACGCCGCCTACGGTCGATGACAGGGCAAGCGTTTACGGTTGCCCAGATATCGGAGACTTTCCGCAGATGATCACCGCGATTAAGGCAGCCCATCACGGAAAGCCTTTAAGCGAGGGAGAGGTCGCACCCTATGCCTGGCCAGACGACACATCAGCCGAAATAACGCGGATGATGACCGATATTCATGCGGCCATCGAACGCGGCCAGACTTAACCTTCTTCCTTCTCCGTCGAGTGCTTCATCAGCAATGGTGTCTGGCTGAGAACGAAGAGAAATGTCAGCCCAGTCATGCCCCAGAATTTGAAGCCGACCCAGAAGGCTTCGGAGAAATTGCGCCAGACGATCTCATTGACCACGGCGAGAAACAAAAAGAAGAGGCCCCAGCGAAGGGTTAGTTTCATCCAGCCTTCATCATCAATGGCGAAGGCCATGCCCATGACAGTCTTCAGAAATGACTTACCGAAGTAGAGACCGATCAGCAGCACAGCACCGAACAGCGTATTGACGATCGTAGGCTTCATTTTGATGAAAGTCTCGTCGGCAAACCAAAGCGTAAGCCCGCCGAAGATCGTCACCACCACCAGCGTGACGATGGGCATGGCTGGCACGGATTTCGTCAGCCAGAGCGACCCGCCAATCGCGAGTGCAGTGGTTACCATGATGACCGCAGTAGCCAGCATGATGGGCTGTTCCAGGATGCCAGTTATGCCGAACCACTCCACGATCCGCTCGCCCTGCGTATAGGCGACGACGAAACACGCCACCGGACCCAATTCAAGCAATAGCTTCAGCGCCGGAGGGATCTTGGTCTCTTCAGTTTCCTGGATATGCATGAAAGCCTTTCGAGGGCGGACGGGAACATCTGGCATCGCCATGCGTCGATATGGACGCTGAAGGCGCCAATATCTATATCTTTGGCATTGAAAAAGGGAGCCAGTATCAATGACCGCATCACTCGACAGTTTTTCTGCGAAGAAGACGCTCGACGTCAACGGTAAGACCTATACCTATTTCAGCTTGGTCGAGGCGGAGAAGAACGGCCTGACAGGCGTCTCAAAACTGCCCTACTCGCTGAAAGTGCTGCTAGAAAATCTGTTGCGCTTCGAAGATGGCCGCTCGGTCACCAAAGAAGACATCAAAGCCGTTGCAGCTTGGCTGGAGAATAAGGGCGATCCAAAAAACGGGGGCGGCAAGGAAATCTCATACCGGCCTGCCCGCGTGCTGATGCAAGATTTCACAGGTGTGCCGGCGGTGGTGGACCTTGCAGCTATGCGCGACGCCACCCACGATCTTGGTGGCTCCACCGATGCCATCAACCCACAGGTGCCGGTCGATCTCGTCATCGACCACTCGGTGATGGTGGACTATTTCGGCGGCGAGAACGCCTTTGAGAAGAATGTCGAGCGCGAATATGAGCGCAATGGCGAACGATACACCTTTCTGAAATGGGGCCAGCAAGCCTTCCAGAATTTCCGCGTGGTGCCCCCGGGAACCGGCATCTGCCACCAGGTCAATCTCGAATATCTCGCCCAGACCGTCTGGACTCGCGATCTCGAAGACGGCACGACGCTCGCCTATCCTGATACGCTGGTGGGGACCGATTCCCACACCACCATGGTGAACGGACTGTCGGTGCTCGGCTGGGGCGTCGGCGGCATTGAGGCGGAAGCTGCGATGCTGGGTCAGCCCGTCACCATGCTGATCCCGGAAGTCATCGGCTTCCGGCTCGAAGGCAAGATGGCGGAAGGCATCACGGCGACCGACCTTGTCCTCGTCATCGTGGAAATGCTGCGCCAGAAGGGCGTGGTGGGAAAATTCGTCGAATTCTACGGTCCCGGCCTCGACAACCTCACGCTTGAAGATCAGGCGACCATCGGGAACATGGCGCCTGAATACGGTGCAACGTGCGGCTTCTTCCCGGTGGACAAAGACACCGTGAACTATCTGAAAGCCACCGGGCGCGACGACGACCGCGTTGCGCTGGCCGAACAGTACAGCCGAGCCCAAGGCATGTGGCGCGACACCGACAGCGAAGACCCGGTCTTCACCGACACGCTGAAACTGGACCTAGCCACGGTTGTGCCCTCGATCTCCGGTCCCAAACGGCCGCAGGACCGTGTGGCCCTGGACGTCGCTCCTGAAAGCTTCGGGCAGGCGCTGAACGACATTCGCGGCAACAATTATGATCTCGAAGAGGACCGTCGCGGCGAACCTACAGCTGATAAGGCTGAGATGCGCTGGATCGGCGAAGGTGGCGACAGCCAGCAGGACGAGCCGATGCCCGCCGGCACGATGGGCTATCCCGTCGAAGGCCGGAATTTCAAACTTGGCGATGGCGATGTGGTGGTGGCCGCCATCACCTCCTGCACCAACACCTCCAACCCATCCGTGCTGATCGCAGCAGGCCTCGTTGCCCGCAACGCACGCGCCAGGGGTCTCGACGTGAAGCCGTGGGTGAAAACGTCTCTCGCCCCCGGTTCGCAGGTCGTCACCGACTATCTGGAGAAGGCCGGCCTGCAGGACGATCTCGATGCGCTGGGCTTCAACCTCGTCGGCTACGGCTGCACCACCTGCATCGGCAATTCCGGACCGCTGGCTGAGGAAATCTCCGAGGCCATCAACAAGAACGACCTCGTGGCCTGCTCGGTGCTGTCGGGCAACCGCAATTTCGAAGGCCGCATCTCGCCGGACGTGCGGGCGAACTACCTCGCCTCCCCGCCGCTGGTGGTGGCCTACGCCATCGCAGGGACGATGCATGTGAACGTCGCCAAGGATTCGCTCGGAAAGGACAAAGATGGCAACGACGTCTACCTGAAAGACATCTGGCCATCGTCTGCTGAAATCTCGCAGCTGATGCGCGAAGTGGTGACGGAAGAGATGTTCCGCTCCCGCTACGGCGACGTCTTCAAGGGCGACGACAAGTGGCGTGGTATCGATGCCGGTGAAGGTGAGACCTACGGTTGGGATTCCACTTCGACTTATGTGCAGAACCCGCCCTACTTCGAAGGCATGACGATGGAGCCGGAGGATATTCAGGATATCGAGGGTGCTCGCATCCTGTCGCTCTTCAAGGATTCCATCACCACCGACCACATTTCGCCCGCTGGTGCCATCAAAGGCGACAGCCCGGCTGGCGACTATCTGCGTGGCCATCAGGTGCGCCCGGTGGAGTTCAACTCCTACGGCGCGCGTCGCGGCAACCACGACGTGATGATGCGCGGCACCTTCGCCAATATTCGCATCCGCAACAAGATGCTGGACAATGTGGAAGGCGGCTATTCCATGCATCACCCCTCCGGAGAACAGGGCGCGATGTACGACGTTGCCATGCGCTACAAAGATGAAGGCGTGCCGCTGGTGATCTTCGCCGGCAAAGAATACGGCACCGGCTCGTCGCGCGACTGGGCGGCGAAAGGCACCCGCCTGCTGGGCGTGCGCGCCGTGATCGCCGAAAGCTTCGAGCGTATCCACCGCTCCAATCTTGTCGGCATGGGCGTGCTGCCGCTGGTCTTCACCAATGGCGACAGCTGGGAAGGCCTCGGCCTGACAGGCAAGGAAAAGGTCACCATCCGTGGTCTCGACGATCTATCGCCACGCCAGACCATGACAGCCGATATCGAGATGGAAGACGGGTCCACAAAGACCATCGAACTTCTGTCGCGCGTCGATACGGCCGACGAGTTGGACTATTTCCGCAATGGCGGCATTCTCCACTATGTGCTGCGGAACCTGAACCAGGATGCGGTGGCGGCATAGTCCGACGTCCAAACGCTGAGATAACAAACGCCTGCGGTGGGAAACCATCGCAGGCGTTTTGCGTATCGATACCAATCGCGGCAGCATCCCGCGAATGTGAGTTGCACGTGACGACGTGCGTCGCCACGTTGCAGGTCGTTCTCTCACGATGGTCCGGGTTGCGTTGTATGTATCGCAAGGCCGCGTACCGACCTGCCGGAAAGTCGAACCTGCTATGCGCTTCGCCAGACCAAATAGTTCCCGCCGCTCCCTACTTGTTGGACTTTCGGCATTGGCGGGTGCTGCAGCAGTGCAATTGCCGTTCACCGGAAACACGCTTGCTGCCGAAGCCACCCAACCATCTGCAGTGCTGGAACTGTTCACCTCGCAGGGCTGCTCTTCCTGTCCTCCAGCCGACAGGTTATTGGGTGAATATGTGGCCGATGGCGATGTGCTCGCCCTCTCTTTCCATGTCGATTACTGGAATTATCTCGGCTGGAGCGACACGTTCTCGAAAGAAGAATTCACCAACCGACAGAAGCTCTACGCCCTCTCCTTGGGTCGCAGGGGAATCTACACGCCGCAAGTCGTCATCAACGGGCGCGACCACGCCGTTGGTTCACGCAAAGCTGAGATCGAGGCAATGCTGACGGCCCAATCTCGCAACGGCGCGGCGCTTCAGGCGCAACTCGATGTCACTAAAAAAGATGGTGCCATCGACGTGTCGACCGAAAGTGACTTAGGCAACGCGACGCTATGGGTTGTCTATTACGACCGCGAAAAATCCGTTGAGATCCAACGCGGCGAAAACCGCGGACGCACCATAACCTATCACAACGTGGTGGGCGACATGGCGATGGTCGGCATGATGAAGGACGGCAAGTTGCAGGTACAATTGCCTTTGGCTGGTATCAAGCAGAAGGGCTACGACGGTTGCGCCTTCGTCCTGCAAAAGCAAACTGCGG
>JBCCRF010000094.1:0-9418 GCA_039208305.1 Pseudomonadota bacterium | reverse complement strand
ATGACCGATTGAAGTCGATTTCGCGCGGCTACGCTTCTTTCGACTACCAGATGAAGGAATACCGTGAAGGCGATCTGGTGAAGCTCGCCATGCTGGTGAACGGTGAAGCGGTAGACGCACTGTCCATGCTGGTCCACCGCTCCGTGGCTGCGCCGCGCGGTCGCGTCATGTGCGAAAAGCTGAAGGATCTCATCCCCAAGCACATGTTCAAGATCCCGATCCAGGCGGCCATCGGCGGCAACGTAATCGCCCGCGAAACCATCTCCGCTTTGCGCAAGGATGTGACGGCCAAATGCTACGGCGGCGATGCGTCCCGTAAGCGTAAACTGCTGGACAAGCAGAAGGCCGGCAAGAAAAAGATGCGCCAGTTCGGGAAGGTGGAGATACCCCAGAGCGCCTTCATCGAAGCGCTGAAGATGGGTGACTGATTTGACAGGCTCGCGGACGGTCGAACTGCTGGCGCATCTTGCGACGCGCCCCGGCCATGACGAGGTCAAGGCAGATTTCAGGCAACTGCTCGTCTAAGAATTCGACGTTCCGGTTGCCGACGTTCAGTTCGAAAAATATCTCGAAATACGCGCCCGTATCGACGCACTGATCGGTCGAACTGTTTTCGAGGCCAAGTCTCATCTCGACAAAGATATGCCAGATATCGAACGGCGGTTGCCTGAATATCTGGGCGAGCGGGAAAAGGCTGAAGTTGAGCCATTTCTCGGCATTGCCAGCGACGGGCTGAAGTGGATCGTGTTCGAGTTGCGCGATGGTGTTTTGGTACGCCTGCGCGAAACGACCCTGGACCCGGAACAGCCGGATGTTTTTATCGCATGGTTGGACGGTGCGGTTGCTCTTAAAACATCGCTGCCGCCCGAGGCGTTGACAGTGCGCGCCGAACTGGGGCGGGACTCGGTTGCCTACATCCGCGCCGAGCGGGAGTTACGGGCGATCTGGGAAACCCATCACAGCAAACCGGCGATTGCCCTGAAGCATCAGGTTTGGGCCGGGCTGTTGCGCCTTGTTCAGGGGAGTGAGCCGGAGCAGCAGCAGGACCTGTGGTTGCAGCACACGTTTCTGGTGATCGTTGCCAAATGTATCGCTCTTGCGGTGCTGGAGGTGGATGAACCGGAGCCGGAACATGTGCTTTCCGGCGAGGCGTTGCGATCCCGCGGCATCTCCGGGGCTGTGGAGAGTGATTTCTTCGACTGGATCGTCGCCATGCCGGAAGGGCGGGCGCTGGTTCGCCGCATCATGGCGCATGTGCGCCGCTTTCGTTTGAAGGAGGTGGAAAGCGATGTCCTGAAGGTGCTGTACGAAAGCCTGATTGACCGCGCCGAACGTCATGGGCTGGGCGAGTATTACACGCCCGACTGGTTGGCCGCGAAGGTGGTGCGGCACTCTGTTGAGCGCCCGATACAGGATACCGTTCTCGACCCCGCCTGCGGGTCCGGCACGTTCCTATTTCACGCCATTCGCCGCTTTCTCAACGAGGCGGAAGATGCGGACATGCCGATGGAAGACAGGGCTGTCGAAGCGACACGGCTCGTAATCGGTACCGATATCCATCCCGTCGCCGTTATCATTGCGCGCGTGACCTACCTACTCGCGCTGGGGCGTGTGCTGGGCAATCGGGAAGGCACGATTTCAGTTCCCGTCTATCTCGGCGATGCCATGCAGCTATCGGTGTCGGAGATCATCAAGAAGCGCGATCTGCAAATTCATGTACCTGCGCCGCCGAAGGAATTGCAGATTGATGTTCCGGCTCCAGCCGGGCAGTCGCGTTCCGGCGACATGATCGGCAGTGGCCGTGAGACGCTGGATTTCCCCGAAACCTTCTGCGCTGTGCCGGACCTGTTCGATGCAGCTATCGCCCAGCTTCAGCGTTCGTCCGAAGCGGGCCACAACCGCGAACAGGTAGAAATGGCCCTGACGCGGATCACCAAGGATCATCTCAATTCCATCCGCACATTGCACACGCATGAGCGGCGTTTCACTGAAGAACAAGAACTGGCCATTAAAGACCTTGGACAGACCTATCTGAAATTTCACAAATTGCGTGTGGAGGGGCGTGATACGATCTGGGCCTATGTTGCGCGCAACCTGTCGCGCCCGCTCTTCCTGTCGGCACGCAACGGCTGGGCCAGCGTGCTGATCGGGAATCCGCCCTGGGTGGCCTTCCGCCATATGAGCGATGTCCTGCAGCGCCGGTTCAAGGAACTGGCGAGGGACGAGCGCGTCTATGTCGGCGGTAAACTCGCCACGCAGAACGATCTGTTTGCGCTGTTCACGGTGCGGGCGGCGGCGCTTTATTTGCGCCCGGCAGGCCGACTGGCTTTCGTTCTGCCCATGGCCGCATTGACCCGTGGACAATACGCGAAGTTCCAGAGCGGCTCGTTCACCTCCGTCAAGTTGGGGTGAGACGAAGTGTGGACGATGGATGATAGCGTCCAGCCGCTGTTTCCCGTGCCGTCCTGCGCCGTCTTCGCCCACCGGCGCAAGCTGGGCGATCCGGTGCCTAGAAGCGTCAACCGCGCCTATTCCGGCACGCTGCCCATGCGCGATGCGCCGGAAGAGGTAGCCGATGCGAAACTGACGGTGCGCGAAAACGTACCAGCGCTGGAAGTCGCCAATTTCGAGGGTGGCTCGAAATACCGTGGGCAGTTCAAACAGGGGGCGACCCTAGTCCCCCGTTACATGGTGCTAGTGGATCGTCCGCCGGCCGGCAAGCTTGGTTTCGACGCAGCCCGTCCGCCGGTGGTGAGCCGACGGTCAGGATTGGAAAAGAAACCGTGGAAGGATCTGACGTCACTTTCCGGCAGCGTCGAGCGCGAGTTCCTGCGTCCCGTCCTGCTCGGCGAAAGCATTCTTCCATTCCGCGTGTGGAAGCCGTTCGAAGGTGTCGTCCCTGTCACCGATAAAGGGCGGATGTTGGACGCCAAGGCAGCTACCGATCTTGGTCTTCAGGGATTGCCGGACTGGATGACGAGAGCGGAAGCCGCATGGGAGGCCAATAAGGCTAAAGGCACAAAACAGAAATATACCGACCAACTTGATTACTACGGGAAGCTGACGGCTCAGTTTCCGATCTCCAAACTACGTCTGGTTTACGCAAAGGCAGGAATGAAGCCTGCAGCCTGTCTTGTTCAAGATGAAAGAGCCGTTCTGGATCACAAGTTGTATGGAATTGCTCTCAAGCGGCTTGTCGAAGCGCGATATTTGTCTGCTATTCTTAACTCGGAAGAAATACGGTCCCGCGTTGCCCACATGCAATCGCGTGGGCAGTGGGGAGCTCGCGATTTTGACAAAGTTATGTTCAACCTGCCCATCCCGCTCTTCGACGCTGACAACCCGCCTCACGCGGAACTCGCCGCCGCAGGAAAGCAGGCGGAAGAACTGGCGGCCAAGGTCGATATTCCAGAAACGGTCGGTTTCCAAAAAGCGCGCAGCCTTGTGCGGAACGCGTTGGACGAAGCCGACATATCTTCCCGCATCGACGCGCTGGTCGCGCGCCTCCTCGACGGCGCTTGAACGCTGCCGACACGGTGCGGTGCCGCCATTGATTCGCCCGGCACCGACCACATGCTGGGTGGTAAAGGCGACGACATTTACAGGTTACCCCGGAGGACGGGGCGGTGGATGTCATCGGCGATCTCTAAAATCGCGGCCCGGGCGAGGGCGATCGCATCGCTTTTGCAGGCTTCGATGCGCAAAACACCACGGTCACACAGGTCTCCGAAGTTTCTTTCGAGGTTCGCGACACTAAGGGCATCATTCAGCAGTCCGACGACACCGTGCAGCAGTTCATTCTGCTCGATGGCTTCTGCCTCAGCACCTATACAGGCGGCGAGTTGATTGAGGGCAACGACTACTATTTTGGGTAGTATCTGAGGCGCAAAAAGCGTCCGCCATACACCAGTTGGTGTATGGCACCTGCTCCATCCTCGCCTATAGTCTCACGCCAGGGGCGCAGCTAAGCAGACACGGGCTCGGCAGACGGGAGGGAATATGGTCACCTTCAACGCGAGCGCCAGCGATGCAGAAATCAATCTGACCAACGGGCTGAAGGTCGCTTTCGGCACCTCGCTCATCACCACCCCAACCCTGTTCCAGTATCTCGCGCAGGACGGCAACACGGCGATCAGCTTCACCGGCACCTTCGGTTATAGCGGTTCGACCCCCACAAGCGGGACCGTCAGCCGCATCGATTTCGACTTCGGCAATGACGACACAGTCGATGCGGTGATCGACTATACGGGTTTCTCGCAGCCTTCCGTTGCCGATCTCATTGCCGGTGATGACGAGTTCTGGGCGGCGGCGCTCGGCACCTCGGACACGATCATACCGTCCGAAGTTCCTGCGCCCGGCTTCGTGTCACGCGATTACGTGGGAGATTTTCTAACGATCAGTTCCGGCATGGTAATGATGGGAGGCGACGACCAGTTCTCCTATGCAGGCGGTGGCGGACAGTTCGTCAACTTCTTTGCAGACGCCAACAGCAACCGTGGCACGCTGACGGGTGGCGCAGACACGGTGAGCTATCTGGCTACCCAGCCGGGCGGCGTTCTCTACCTCGATGTGAACATCAACTCGAGCGGTGGGGTGCTGGTCGGAGGGGCGGACACGGTCAGCACCACCGCACCCGCCGGTATCAGCCAGTTCGGCACATTCACGGTCTATGGCGATGCCAATTCCACCTTCAACCAGCTTACCGGCGGCGATGACAACATCGAAACGCAATACGCATCCAACGCCAGAATTTATGGCGACGTCCGCAGCCAGAGCAACGGCACGGTCGTGGGCGGCAATGATACGATCCGCGGTTCCGACTATGGGTCAGATGAGATCTATGGCGATGTCGCCACCATCAGCAACGGCAGCTTTACCGGCGGTAATGACACGATCGAGGGCGGTGCCGGCGATGATATGATCTTCGGTGACTATGGCGAACTCACCGCAGGAACGATCGTCTCTGGCGGCAACGACATCATCGATGGTGGCTCCGGCGACGACACCATATTCGGCAATGAGGGCAACGATACGATCACCGGCGGTCTGGGTGGCGATGATCTCGACGGCGGTGATGGTATCGACACCGTCAGTTACGAAATCTCCAACGGCGGCGTAAACATCAATCTGAGCCTCAACACCGCGTCCAACGTCAGTGCAGGTGTTGGCGAGGCCGATGGCGACACGATAACCGGTTTCGAAAACATCATCGGCTCTGCCCATGATGACCAGCTGACAGGCCTCCTCGGCGAGACGAGCGTGCTCGCCGGGCTGGATGGCGACGACGTGTTGATCGGCGGCAGTGCGAGCGATCTGCTTGCCGGTGGTGTCGGGCATGACACGATGCAGGGCGGGCTCGGTGCCGACACGATGATCGGTGACGTGGGTAACGACACGTATCAGGTCGAGAACGCCGGCGATATTATCCTGGAGAATGTCGACGAGGGGGATGACATCGTCGACACGTTCATCACCTATAACGTGCCTATGAATGTCGAAGTGCTCCGGATGCAGGGTGGGGACGATATCGACTCCACCGGCACTGACGGGCGCGACCAGATTTTTGGCAACTCGGGTGCGAACATCATCAACGGTGCCGGTGGCATCGACGTGATGGCAGGGGGTACCGGCAACGATGTCTATGCGGTGGACAATTCATCGGACGCCGTCGTCGAGGCGACCGGCGAAGGCTTCGACAATGTCTATTCCTCCATCGACTATATCATCTCCGAGACCAGCGAGATCGAGAGCGCGCTCATCACCGGCACGGCAACTGTGTTGCGCGGGTCGAACTCCGACAATCAATTGATCGGCAACGATCAGGTCAATGTCATCGATGGCCGTGGCGGGACCGACTATATGCTTGGCGGCTTGGGCAACGACATCTTCCAGATCGGGCCGGAAGACGGTGCGGTGGACATTATCGGCGACTTCACCAATGGCGGCCCCGGCATGGGCGACCGCATCGCGTTCACCGGCTTCAACGAGGCGACGAGCACGGTCACACAAGTCTCATCCGTTTCCTTCATCATCGAAGACACCTCCACCGGCACCAGCCAGCAGTTCCAGCTTTTCGATGCCTATGGAGCTGCCGGCTACACGGGCGGCGAGCTTGTGGCGGGCGAGGACTACTATTTCGGGTAGACTGGGTGCCGCTGTTCTGGTTACGGAGTGATATAGCGTCGAGTTAAGGCTATCGCGAGCGCATGCTCGCGGGTTTTTGCAGTGAGCTTCTGTTTGGCTGAGGACACGTGAAAATGAACTGTCGCATTCGAGATATTCATGCGCTCGGCTATGCGATCGTTACGAAGGCCTTCGCTCAACCATTTTAGTGCCTCAACTTCACGGGGCGAGAGCGGGTTCGCAAGCGCGGAATTGCCGTACCAGCCCGCGGGATCTGCAGATCGACCGTCGCTCGCGGCATTTTCACGAAATGACTGATCATACAGAACCGCCGCAGCCAGAGCGCATCCGACCGCGATCTCATCGAGCCTAGTGCCGTGCATCCGGCGCAATTCGTAGCCTGGCTCCGATGATCCCAGATTGAAGCCGGAGCCGATCCCGTTGCGATCAGCGAAGGGGATCATGAAGGCGCTTCGCAGGCCGAGTTCGGACGTTTCCTGCAGCATCGTTGCGCCTGCCTGTCCCATCGAACCGTCCGATGTATCGACGCGATCAAAGTCGTAGTGCTCGGGCCGGGTGGACGACACGGCCAGATGGAAGAACGGATCGTCATCCATGTAGCCGCTGGCGACATAGTGGTTCATCCAGTCGGCGCTCATATTGCTGAAGATGCCTACCGGCACATGGGTGTCGCGCTCGAACAGACCGAAATTCACGACGTCGAAACCCATGCCCGAAAAGTAATTTTCCGCAACCTGCCACGGCACTCGCAAGGGATCGTGCAGTTCCCCGAAAAAATCGATCAGTCGATTGTCGATGCCCTCTCCCCCGGTCCGGCTCCCCTAGCGGTTTCGATAGGTTTTCGCCCTATTAGTCAAAGGATAACGTGTATCGGTAACGGGTCAATGGCGATCTCGGTTCGCGATGAATTGAAAAATCGAGCCGTTTCGTCCTCAAGAGGAGGGTCTCGAATGAGTGTGTTACAGATCAGTATATTCAAAAATGTAAACTTTTGGTCGAACGTCTTTCTGGAGGGACTGGCGGGCAACATCGCACTGGCGAGTGTGGGGCCGACGCAAGTGTCCATAACCATCGACGGCGATCCGGGGCACACGACAATTTTGAGGGGAAGTGGTTTCTCTGAGAACGGGTCCGGCGTGATCGTTTCCGGAACCATAGATACCATCGATTTCTTCGATGAATTCGCGCTCACCGCTACAATGACAGATATCGGCGTCCCAGCGATGGGGTTTCTCGAGAACGTCGCAATTCACAACGGCGAGTTCCTTCCTAAATACGACGCAATATTCGGTGTCAGAAATCTGAACTTCGATGCGTCTCCCGCCAGCGGTGGGCGTGGTCTGTTTCTCGAAGGAGGAGGCGGGGACGACACGCTCACCGGCAGCGACACCACCTTCAACGTTGTCGCCGGAGGAATTGGAGACGATACGTATATAGGTAGTGTCGGTCGAAGAGATATTATCAACTATTTCAACGAAACAGGTGCCAATGGCATCGTCATAGATCTGGCGGCGGGGACGGGCACCGACACCTATGGAGATGTGGAAACTTTCGACGCCAATATCGACAATGTCGGTGGCTCGTTCAACGCGGATATGATCGTTGGTAACGCGCTGAATAACGATCTCGCTGGGCTTGGCGGTCCGGATGTGATCGACGGTGGCGCGGGTAGTGACTTCGTCAACTATAGCGGCGAGACCATCTGGAGCCAGAGCATGGGTGGGGTGGTCGTCAATCTGGCAAACGGGACAGGGCAGGACACGTTCGGGTCGACAGACACTTTGATCAATATCGAAAATGTCCACGGTACATCGCGCGATGACGTCATCACTGGTGACTCTTTTGACAATGAAATCGCGGACACGGCCGGAACTGATATACTGGACGGTGGCGGCGGTATCGACACGCTGCGATTCGACCGCTCGGTCAACTTTCTCTCGATTCAAGGCGTCTATGCAGATCTCGAGAGTGGTGAGATCGTCGACGCTTGGGGTAACGCCGAGACGATTGCCAATTTCGAAAATGCAAATGGAACGATCAACGACGACCATTTCGTTGCATCGAGCGGAGGTAGTCGCCTGCAGGGTGGCGGAGGTAATGACACGTTGGAAGGCGGCGTTTCAGCGGATGTTTTGGATGGTGGTGTGGGGGACGACATGCTCAGCGGTGGTGTCTCCGGCGACACATTGACCGGTGGAGACGGTATCGACACGGCGAGTTATGCAGGGTCGTTCGAAGGAGTTGTGGTAAATCTTGATGCAGGCGGTGGCACGGGCACGGGCCAGCTCGGCGATGCACAGGGTGACCTACTTTATGACATTGAGAATCTGACGGGGTCCGATCATCGCGATTTCCTGTTCGGTACCCAGGGCGAGAACATCATCAACGGTGAGGGCGGCATCGACGTGATGCAAGGCTTTGGCGGCAATGATGTCTATGCGGTAGACAATTCGTCGGACGCCGTGATCGAGGCGACCGGCGGAGGCTTCGACAATGTCTACGCCTCCATCGACTACATCATTCCAGAAGACAGCGAGATCGAGAGCGCTCTCATCACCGCTACAGCAACCGTGCTGCGTGGGTCCGACAGCGACAACCAGCTCATCGGCAATGATGAGGTGAACGTCATCGATGGTCGTGGTGGAACCGACTATATGCTGGGTGGTCTTGGCAACGATATTTTCCAGATCGGGCCGGAAGACGGCGCGGTGGACATCATCGGTGACTTCACCAATGGCGGCCCCGGCATGGGCGACCGCATCGCGTTCACCGGGTTTAACGAGGCGACTAGCACGGTCACACAAGTGTCAGCCGTCTCCTTCATCATCGAAGACACCTCCACAGGCACGAGCCAGCAATTCCAGCTTTTCGACGCCTACGGGGCTGCGGGCTACACGGGCGGCGAACTTGTGGCGGGCGAGGACTATTATTTCGGGTAGGTAACCCCGTTTAGGCGATCACAGTCCCATCTGTGCGCGTCCGACACCATTTCTGTGGTTTGGCCAGCGCATCTACGCGTACTGAGACGCCGCGCCCAAGAGTCAAAACCTCTCTCTAAAGCGAAATAAATTATTGTATTATAAGGGGTTAAAAGAAAATATCCAACAATGTTCCACACTGTGCCAAAGCGCACAGCGACCTTTTTCTGGGCGGCCTATGGTTTCCTCACGCCGCAGGGAATGGTCCCGCAAACGGCGAAACAACTAGAAGCCCTTAAGGAGGCTAAAATGCTCACTCTGCGCCGTACCGCTAACATCACCATTTCCGCAGCCGT
>JBCCRF010000093.1:0-9464 GCA_039208305.1 Pseudomonadota bacterium | reverse complement strand
CGGAAACCGAAGTCTCCGACCGCCGCAAGGTTATGATACTCGGCGGCGGGCCGAACCGCATCGGTCAGGGCATCGAGTCCGATTACTGCTGCTGCCACGCCGCCTTTGCATTGGCGGATGCCGGCATCGAAAGCATCATGGTCAACTGCAATCCGGAAACGGTGTCCACCGACTACGACACATCCGACCGGCTCTATTTCGAACCGCTCACCGGCGAGGACGTGCTGGAAATCATCGCCGCCGAACAGGCAAAGGGCACCTTCGCCGGGGTCATCGTGCAATTCGGCGGACAGACGCCGCTGGGCCTCGCCGCACGTCTGGAAGCCGCCGGTGTCCCGATCCTCGGCACGGAACCGGATAAGATCGACCTCGCCGAGGACCGCGACCGTTTCCAGCAGTTCCTCAACGATCTGAACCTGAAACAGCCGGTCAATGGTATCGCGCGCTCCGTCGAAGAGGCTCGCGATATCGTTGGCCAAGTCGGCTATCCGGTCGTGATCCGCCCGTCTTATGTTTTGGGCGGTCGCGCGATGGAAATCGTGCGCGACGACACGCAGTTCGAGCGCTACATCTCCGAAGCCGTCGTCGTCTCCGGCGACACGCCGGTGCTCATTGACGGCTATCTCACCAATGCGGTGGAAGTCGATGTCGACTGCATCTGCGACGGCGAGACCGCCCATGTTTGCGGCATCATGGAGCATATCGAAGAGGCAGGTATTCACTCGGGCGATTCCGCCTGCTCGCTCCCCACCCATTCCCTGCCCGACGACCTGCTGGATGAACTTGAACGGCAGTCCATCGCCATGGCGGAGGCGCTCGGCGTCGTTGGCCTAATGAACGTGCAGTTCGCCATCAAGGACGGCACGATCTACGTGCTGGAAGTGAACCCCCGCGCTTCGCGCACCGTGCCATTCGTGGCCAAAACCATCGGCGCGCAGATCGCCCGCATTGCGGCGCGCGTCATGGCGGGCGAGAAGCTGGCCGATGTCTGGCCGGACCGCCCCAGCAGCCGCACCCTGCCCCACATCGCGGTGAAAGAAGCGGTTTTTCCCTTCGCCCGCTTCCCCGGTGTAGACACCCTGCTGGGCCCGGAGATGCGCTCCACCGGCGAAGTCATGGGTCTGGACAAAACGTTTGCGCTGGCCTTCGCCAAGGCGCAGTTGGGAGCCTCCAACGATCTGCCGAAACGGGGCAGCGTTTTCATTTCGCTCAAGCAGGGCGACAAGGAACGGATTGTGCCGGCAGCAAAGAAGCTGGTGGATCTCGGTTTCACCATCGTTGCGACGGGCGGCACGCAGCGCGTGCTGGCTGAAAACGGCATCGCCTGCCAGCGCATCAACAAGGTGCTGGAGGGCCGGCCTCATATCGAAGACGCGATCCGCAACAGGCAGGTGGACCTCATCTTCAACACCACGGAAGGCGCAAAGGCGCTGTCCGACAGCCGCTCGCTGCGCCAGGCCGCGCTTATGAACAAGGTCCCCTACTACACCACAGTCTCCGGCAGCATCGCCGCCGTGGACGCCGTGGAAGCCATGATCAAAGGCGAAATCGACGTCCGCCCGCTGCAGGATTATTTCGCGGCATGACGGCTGCCCCCACCGTCGCGCAGGTCGAAGCCGCCCGCGCCCAACTCGGTTCCCGCATCGTCGTCACGCCGACGCTGGAACTGAACTCATCCCGCTTTGACGGCTGGCTGCCAGAGGGTGCGACGGTCTTCATGAAGATGGAGCTGTTCCAGCAGACCGGTTCCTTCAAGGCACGGGGCGCGACGCTGGCGGTGGATGTGCTGACAGATGAAGAACGGACCCGCGGCGTCACCGCCGTCTCTGCGGGCAATCACGCGCTTGCCGTCTCGTGGGCGGCGCAGCAGGCGGGCATTTCCGCCAAGGTCGTGATGCCAGATACGGCCGATGCCATCCGCGTCGATGGCTGCAAGGCACTGGGGGCAGAGGTGGTGCTGGTCGCAAATGTTGAGGAAGCCTTCAAAGAAGTAGCTCGCCTACGCGACGAGGAAGGCCGCGCCTATCTGCACCCATTCGAAAGCCCGTTCATGACGCTCGGTGCAGCGACCGTGGGCCATGAACTGGCGCTGGCCGCGGGCAATCTTGACGCAGCCGTCGTACCCATCGGCGGCGGTGGGCTAATCTCCGGCATGGCACCTGCCATCAAGGCGCTGAATCCGGATTGCGTCATCTACGGCGTCGAGCCGGAGGGGGCTGATTCCATGGCTCGCAGCTTTACAAGTGGCGAGCCGGTGACGCTGGAGAAAGTCACCACAATCGCGGACAGCCTCGGCGCGCCGATGGCCATGCCGGATTCATATGCCCTCACACGCGACCATGTTGCGGAGATCATCCGCCTGCCGGACAGCGCCTTTCCGCCAGCAATGGAAGCGCTCTACCATGCGCTGAAGATCATCGCCGAGCCGGCCTGCGCTGCCACTTTGGCTGCCGTCGCCGGACCGCTCAAAGAGCGCCTCGCGGGCAAGCGCGTCGGCATCATCGCGTGCGGCTCGAATATCTCACGGGCGAAATTTGACCGTCTCGTCTCTAGCCGAACGGATGAATGATCACTGACCGTAGGGGTTGGAACCATACTGGTTGTCCCCCGCGCCGGAAGGACGGGTAAACCACCAGATCAGCACGATAAGGCCGACGATCGGAATTAGGAACAGAAGTTGCCACCAGCCCGAGCGGTCGATGTCGTGAAGGCGCCGGGCGCCGATCGCCAGACCCGGCACGAGGTGCGCAAGTGACACGATCAGGCTCAAGACACCGTTTCCATCGTCCGAAATCCCCAAAACCTGCTCGATGATTGAGGCGGCAATCCCCAATAGGAACACAACCAGTGCATACCACCAGAACTCGGCACGCGGCGCGCGACCGTCGAACTGCGCGTAGCGGTTTTTCATCACATCCGTGTAGGTGGACCAGGCCTGTTCCATCTTTCATTCCTCTCGCTTCAATGCCGCTTGACGACAACCGGGCGGCCACCCATACTTTTGAGCACCGAACGGCGTGTGACGCAAACCGTCCCGCCGAGCCCATTCACCCGCAAGTGATGCCTGGTGCGTGATTCACGCAACCGGGCCGATTTGCGTGCACGAACAAAGGAGAGCCAACATGGAAAAGGTTCCCATGACAAAAGCCGGTTTCGCCGCGCTGGAAGCCGAATTGAAGAAACGCCAGGGCGAGGACCGCCACCGCATCGTGACGGCGATCTCCGAAGCGCGTGAGCATGGCGATCTGTCGGAAAACGCCGAATATCACGCCGCCAAAGAACAGCAGAGCCTCAACGAAGGCCGCATCATGGAACTGGAAGACGTGATCGCCCGCGCCGAAGTCATCGACGTGTCGAAGATGTCCGGCGACACGATCCGCTTCGGCGCGACGGTGAAGCTGGAGGATGAAAATTCCGGCGAGGAAAAACACTACCAGATCGTCGGCGACCAGGAGGCGGATGTCGCTTCCGGCAAGATTTCCATCTCATCCCCCATCTCCCGTGCCCTCATCGGCAAGGAAGAAGGCGACTCGGTGGAAGTCGCTGCGCCCGGTGGCGCGCGCGCCTACGAGATACTTTCTGTGCAATATATTTGACACGAGGCTCAAAGCGCGCCTCTTTGGCGCGCCCCATAGCCAAGGCCGGCAAGCGGAGCGGCTTATAAGAAAGCCAAGCGGAGCGGCGTTAAACAATGATCGATTTTTATACGTTCGGCACGCCCAATGGGCGCAAGGTCTCCATCGCGCTGGAAGAGATGGGGCTCGATTACGAAGTCCATTCCATCGACATCACGAAGGACGAGCAGTTCGATCCGGCCTTCCTCGCCATCTCGCCCAATAACAAGATACCGGCGATCTTCGACCGCGAAACAGGCGTATCGATGATGGAGTCGGGTGCGATCCTCTACTATCTCGCCACCAAGACCGGCGAGTTTCTGCCCAACGATGCCCACCACCACTGGCAGGCCATCGAATGGTTGAACTGGCAGATGGGGGGATTTGGCCCAATGCTGGGTCAAGCGCATCATTTTCTGCATTTCAATCCGGGAAAGTCCGACTATGCCGAGCAGCGTTTCGGACAGGAGACCCGCCGCCTCTACGGCGTTCTCGACAAGCAGTTGGAAGGCCGAGATTACGTTGCTGGCACCTATTCCATCGCCGATATGGCGATCTGGCCCTGGGCATCTCGCTACGAATTCCAAAAGATGGACCTGACGGAATTTCCAAATGTGTTGCGCTGGTACCTTGGCCTTGCTGAACGCCCTGCCGTGCAGCGCGGCTACGCCGTTCCGGCGGCCGCTGACATTCCGATGCCGTTAACTGGCGAATAGCCGGACAAACCCTTGCGCGTCCTCATTCTGACCGATGGCAAGGCCGGAGATGTCATGCAATGCCGCGGCGTTGCGCATCGACTGACGACGGAAGACGGTTCGGTTGAAGAGCGGATTATCGAGCACCGTCCGCACCACACGCTTCCTGTTCTGCGGCCCCGCCCTCCGCAAGACGTTCGCGACTTCGAGGTTGTTATCGCTTCTGGCCGCCGTGCGGCACCCATTCTTTGCAGCATCGCTCGTCTCAAAGGCGGGCCGTTCACCTGCTTCCTCAAAACGCCGCCATTCGGCCATCGTTCGATGGACCTCATCTGGGTCCCAACGCACGACGAATATCGCGCGCGAAACGTCATTGTATCAATGACCGGACCGCACCCCATGACAGATGACGTCTTGGCCGCAGAGAGGCCAGTTGCAGCGAAGCGCTTCGCCAGCCCGAGGAACCCGATCGGGGTGCTTCTCGGAGGCAATTCCGGTTCGGTCAGCTGGACCAAGGAGGCCGCCCGCAGTTTCGCGACCCAACTCAAGCATCTGGCTGGCACCCGCCCGGTCCTCATCACACCGTCCCGCCGCACGCCGCCGGTTCTGCTCGACGCTGTGGGCGGCAACGGCTGGTGGATCTGGGATGGCACTGGCGAGAACCCTTACCGCCAGATTCTCGCTCTGTGCGATACCCTCGTCGTTACAGGTGACAGCCATAATATGGTGTCGGAAGCAGTCTCGGCAGCGCACGAGGTTCATGTGTTTCGGCCAACCGGTTTGGCTGCCAAGTTCCAACGCTTTCTTGATGCCTTGGACGAGGCAGGGGCCATTCGCGCGCTCGACGATGGCCGCCCGTTTTCGTCCGGATTTCTCTGTGACGCTTCAGCCATTATTGCCGATGAAATCCGCGCGAGAATCTAGTCATCCCCGTCTTTTGAGAGTCCAGCACCTCGAAATCGGCCCTTCGAAGTGCCAAGTTACTAACGACACAGTGACGAGGTAAGACCATGGCGCAGCATCACACGAAAGTTCTCATCATCGGTTCTGGCCCCGCCGGCTACACCGCTGCCATTTACGCTGCGCGCGCCATGATGGAGCCCATTCTCGTCGCCGGTTTGCAGCAGGGCGGACAGTTGACCATTACGACGGACGTCGAGAATTACCCGGGCTACGCTGACCCAGTGCAGGGCCCGTGGATGATGGAGCAGATGCTCGCGCAGGCGAAAAATGTCGGGACAGATATCCGCAACGACATCATCACCAAGGCCGATCTGAAGACCCGCCCGTTCCGCTTCGAGGCAGATAGCGGGGATGTCTATACCGCTGACACCGTCATCATCTGCACCGGCGCGCAGGCCAAGTGGCTGGGGCTGGAATCAGAAATGACCTTCCAGGGCTTCGGTGTATCCGCCTGCGCCACCTGTGACGGGTTCTTCTATCGCGACAAACCGGTGGTGGTCGTTGGCGGCGGCAACACGGCTGTCGAAGAGGCACTTTACTTGTCCGGCCTTGCCTCCAAGGTGACGCTCATCCACCGCCGCGACGAGTTGCGCGCCGAGAAAATTCTGCAAGACCGCCTGTTCAACAAGAAGAATGTCGAGATCATCTGGGACAGCGAAGTGACAGAAGTGACGGGCAAGACCGGGCTGATTTCCTCCGCCGATGGCGTCAACATCCGCAACCGCAAGACCGGCGAAGAAGGCCGTATCGACGCTGACGGCATCTTCATCGCGATCGGCCACGCCCCTGCAGTGGACCTCTTCACAGATCAGTTGAAACTGAAGGATTCCGGCTATCTGTGGACCGCACCGGACAGTACGGCGACAGAGATCCCGGGCGTCTACGCCGCGGGTGACGTGACCGACGACATCTATCGTCAGGCCGTCACCGCTGCGGGCATGGGCTGCATGGCGGCGCTGGAGGCGGAACGCTTCATCGCAGAAATGGAAGCCGACAGAGAAGCTGACGTCGCCGCCTAGAGCGACTCAAACCTCGTTTGAGTCGCGAGGGAGGCAAGTGCCGACCCGGCGCATGTGCGCCGCAGCCGCGTAGCGAAGGCCGTTGGGCCGACAGCGTGAGCGCAAACAAGGAGCTAGAGCGTTTCCATCGAAGATGGACATGCTCTAGAGAAACCAACCGGGGCGATGACCGCGAGCCCGCTTGGGCGCGGATAGGGGAAAAGACCATGCCCATGGATTGGGACAAGCTGCGCATCTTTCACAAAGTCGCCAATGCCGGGTCCTTCACCCGCGCATCGGAAGTGCTGAACCTGTCGCAATCGGCCATCTCGCGGCAAATTTCCGAGCTGGAAGGCGAGATTGGCGTTCCGCTGTTCAACCGTCACGCCCGCGGTCTGATCCTCACGGAACAGGGCGAAATCCTCTTCACCGCCACGCAGGGCATCACCGGCACACTGGAAAAAGTCCATGACGAGCTAACCGATTTCAAGGGCACCCCGCAGGGGCCATTGCGGGTGACCACTACGGTTGGCCTGGGCTCAGCCTGGCTCGCCATTCGCCTGCACGAGTTTCTCGACCGCTATCCCGATATGCATGTTGAACTCATGCTGGAGAATAATGAGCTCGACCTCGGCATGCGACAGGCCGATTGCGCCATCCGCCTGCAACAGCCTCAACAGCCCGACATCGTCCAGCGCCGCCTGTTCACGGTGCATTTTCATGTCTACGCAGCGCCGAACTACCTGGAAACCCACGGCACGCCGAAGTCTGTAGAAGATCTGGACAACCACCGCCTTGTTGCGTGGGGCGACGGCACGCCAGCCTATCTCGGCGATCTCAACTGGATTTTGAGCGCTGGAATGCCGCTGGGCAAGCTGCGCACACCGTCGCTGAAGATCAACTCCATCCTCGCCATCCAGCGCGCCTGCACGAGGGGTGCAGGAATTGCATTGCTGCCGGACTACGCGGTGGGCGTGAACTCGCCGCTGGTAAAGATCATGGAAGACGTGGAGATCCCTTCCTTCGACACATATTTCGCCTATTCCAGCGAATTACGGAATTCCGCACGGCTTGAAGCCTTCCGCGATTTCCTGCTGGAAAAGGCCAAGGAATGGCGCTTTTGAGCAACAGCGGCACAAAACCGCCCTGCGTGCAGCGCATAGCTGCTTTGACGCAAATGTCATTGTGCAGCGCGTCATTTACTCCAATATGTACGGCGGCGGGTAGCGCGGTATCCTCCTCCCAATCGCCCTGCCCCTCCATGTGGCAACACGGGTCATCCTCCCAGACCCTTGTCATTCCTGAGCCGGATCCTAGCGATCCGGCTCTTTTTTTGTCCAAATTTTCACTTTTGATGCAAAAAACTGCGGATTCCCGCGTGATATACGAAAAATCGGGTGGAGTTTCTTACTAAAACGTAAGATGCCCGACCGCAGTGTAGCAAGATTGAGCGACCCTCGTTTCTTGCATGGATGCAAGGCCGAGCCGACGAGGAAGGCTGCACAAAGAGATGCCGAAGGTACAGGGCGTGTACCAACGGCTGAGGCCAGATCTGTCGAAAGACTGGTGTGGTCTCGGAGGTCGGTTCCGCAAGGAACCGACCTCCACTATCAGTCCGGCGACTTTAGCTGATGCCGCCGCAAAAACGTTGGATGCGCTCACAGGCGCTCTTCAACGATTCCGTATCCGTCGCGTAAGAGATGCGGAAGTTCGGGCCAAGGCCGAAGGCCGATCCGTGCACCACAGCGACGCCTTCTTCTTCCAGCAGCGCTGTGACAAAATCCTCATCCGTCTCCAGCTTGGCACCGCCCTTCGTCGTCTTGCCCATCAGCGCTTCGCAGGACGGGAACACGTAGAACGCGCCATCCGGCTTCGGGCAATGCAGTCCGTTCGCCTGATTGAGCATCGAGACCACCAGATCGCGACGGTCCTCGAAGATCTTGCGGTTGTCGGCCAGGAACTCCTGCGGTCCGTTCAGCGCTTCGACCGCCGCCCACTGGGTGATGGACGATGCACCGCTCGTCTGTTGACCTTGGATCATGTCCATCGCCTTAATCAGCTCCAGCGGCCCGCCAGCATAGCCGAGGCGCCAGCCGGTCATAGAATAAGCCTTTGACACACCATTCATGGTCAGCGTGCGGTCGTAGAGGCCAGGCTCCACCTGAGCGGGGGTGAAGAACTCGAACTCGCCATAAACAAGGTGCTCGTACATATCGTCCGTCAGCACCCAGACATGCGGGTGCTTCATCAGCACATCCGTCAGCGCCTTCAGCTCGTCGCGCGAATAGGCAGCGCCAGAGGGGTTCGACGGTGAGTTGAACAGGAACCACTTGGTTTTCGGCGTGATCGCCGCTTCCAACGCGTCGGGCGTCACCTTGAACTCGCTCTCGGTGGTGGTTTCTACGAACACGCTCTCTCCGCCGCAGATCGCCACCATTTCGGGGTAGCTCACCCAATACGGCGCGGGGATGATGACCTCGTCACCCGGGTTCAGTGTCGCCATGAAGGCGTTGAACAGGATTTGCTTACCGCCGGTGCCTGCAATGCATTGCGCTGGTGTGTAGTCCAGCCCGTTCTCACGCTTGAACTTCTTCGCGATGGCCTCGCGCAGTTCCGGAATACCGGCAACCGCCGTGTATTTCGTCTCGCCCCGGTCGATCGCATCCTTTGCAGCGGCCTTGATGTGATCCGGCGTATCGAAATCCGGCTCCCCTGCCCCCAGGCCGATCACGTCGACGCCCTTGGCCTTCAACTCGCGGGCCTTCTGGCTCACCGCGATGGTTGCAGATGGTTTGACGCGCGAAAGACTATCGGCAAGGAACGCCATGGGTCCGGTCTCCTGATCGGGAAAAAGCGCCGGTAACAGCCACCGGCAAGCGGCGCGACCCTAGTTAGGCCACCGCTCCAAAACAAGGGCGGATCGCTTGTTTCAAGCTTCAACGAAGGGCGTCCGTATGCTCACCCTCTACTCCATGCCTTCATCGGGCAATTCCTACAAAGTGCGCCTCACGCTCGCCCATCTTGGCCTACCGTTCAATCACATCACGACGGAATGGAATGAAGGGCGAGAACTCACAAAACAAGCGGACTTCCTGAAGCTCAACCCCGCCGGAAAAGTGCCCATGGTCGAGCTGGAGGACGGGCGCACACTGGCGGAATCCAACGCCATCACACTCTACCTCGCGGAAGGCAGT
>JBCCRF010000092.1:0-9477 GCA_039208305.1 Pseudomonadota bacterium | reverse complement strand
CAGGACGACCCTCCGTACGCTGAGCAACACCGCGCAAAATGTCTGGATTCTCCACCATATCGAGGGCGGGGAATGCGCCAGACCCGTCCTTCTTCCTCTTCTCAGACGCTTCATTGGCCACCCGCCAGTCCGCCACGGCTGCTACAAATACGGCGATGTCTGCGGGCAGTGAGCGGTTGACGGCGTCTTCCATGTCGCGTGCCGATTCCACATCGACCACGGTAACGTCTGCCGGCGGGTCGATGGCGACCGGGCCGGAGACCAGAATGACGTCCGCCCCTGCACCGGCGAGCGCCAGCGCGATGGCATGACCCTGTTTGCCGGAGGAATGATTGGAGATGTACCGCACCGGATCAATCGCCTCCCGCGTTGGCCCGGAGGTGACGATGGCACGTTTGCCGGCCAGCGGTTTCGGGCGATCGTCCAGCATGGTTTCAACGCGGGCGACGATGTCCATCACCTCACTCATGCGTCCGGTCCCGGCCTCACCGCTTTCCGCCATTTCGCCATCGGCAGGGCCAATAGTATGAATGCCATCTGCGTGGAGTTGATCGAGATTGCGCTGCGTCGCCGGGTGATCCCACATGGCGGGGTTCATCGCGGGCGCGATCAGCACTGGCGATGAGACTGCCAGCAACACTGTTGAGGCGAGATCGTTTGCCAGACCGTTCGCCATTTTCGCCATGAGGTCAGCGGTCGCTGGAGCGACGATGACAAGATCGGCGTCGCGGGCGAGGCGGATGTGGCCGATATCCTGTTCGGCGTCGCGGTCCCACAATTCCGTAAACACAGTCTCGCCCGTCAGCGCGCCCACCGCCATGGGCGTGATGAAATTCTGCGCCGCCTCGCTCATCACGCAGCGCACCCGCGCACCGCGTTCCCGCAAGCGGCGGATCAGGTCGAGCGATTTATACGCCGCGATGCCGCCGGAGATAATGAGCAGGATGGAGCGGTCGGCGAGGCTTTGGCGGATGGCCACCGTCAGCTCTCCAGCGCACCGAGACACCACGCCAGAATGCCCTTCTGCGCGTGGAGCCGGTTTTCCGCTTCGTCGAACACCACCGACTGCGGGCCGTCCATCACCTCGTCCGTCACCTCGTCCCCGCGATGGGCGGGCAGGCAATGCATGAAGAGCGCGTCGGGCGCGGCCTTCGCCATCAGGTCGGCATTGACCTGATAGGTAGCGAAAGTGTTATGGCCGCCGGCATCCTCTTCCATACCCATGGAGGCCCAGGTGTCGGTGACGACGCAATCCGCGTTCTTCACCGCATCATCAGCGTCGCGCATCATGGTGACGCTACCGCCCTCCACCTGCGCCCAGTTCACGTAACGCTCCATCGGCCCGTGGCCGGCAGGCGTTGCAGCGTGCAACCTGAAATCGAACCGTGCCGATGCCTCCAGCATGGAATGGAGCACATTGTTGCCGTCGCCGGTCCAAGCCCACGTCTTCCCGGCGATCGGACCGCGATGCTCCTCATAGGTCATCACGTCGGCCATGATCTGGCAGGGGTGAGTTTCGTCCGTCAGCCCGTTGATCACGGGGACGGTGGCGTATTGCGCCAGTTCCAGCAGGCGGTCGTGTTTCGTGGTGCGGA
This sequence comes from Pseudomonadota bacterium, assembly GCA_039208305.1. Classification (GTDB taxonomy): domain Bacteria; phylum Pseudomonadota; class Alphaproteobacteria; order Rhizobiales; family Rhizobiaceae; genus Pseudahrensia. The sequence continues at coordinate 7,882 of JBCCRF010000092.1, read as the reverse complement.
TCATAATCGCATCCACGTAGCGCGACAGCACGCGGGCGGTGTCGGCGATAGTTTCACCACGCCCCAACTGCGATGACGCTCCGTCAAGCAGAATAGTCTCACCGCCAAGCTGCCGCATCCCCACGTCGAAGGACACGCGGGTACGGGTCGACGGCTTGTCGAAGATCATCGCCAGCACCTTGCCTTCCAGCGGGCGGGGCGATGCGCCCTCCTTGGTGGCGGCTTTCATCTTGACCGCGCCGTCAAGAATCGCGCGTAGGTCGCCGCCATCGACGGCGGCGAGATCGAGAAAATGCTGCACCATTGCTATCCCGCTTTCGCCATCGCGGCGGTCGACATGGTGGCTAGAGCCGCATCCATCTTGGCGACGGCCTCCGACAGTTCCTCTTCTGACACGATCAGCGGCGGTATCAGGCGCACCACATTGTCGCCCGCCGGAACGGAGAGCAGGTTTTGCTCGCGGAAAGCAGCGACAACATCAAGGTTGGTGGCGTGGCATTTGAAACCCTGCAGTAGTCCGTCGCCACGCACGCTTTCGATGATGTCGGGATAGGCGTCGGCAATTTCCGCCAGCTTTTGTTTGAACAGGATGCCCTTCTCGCGAACGCTATCGAGGAAACCGTCCTCCAGCATCATATCCATCACCGCATTGCCAACGGCCATGGCGAGCGGATTGCCGCCATAGGTGGTCCCGTGGGTGCCCGGCCCCATCGCCGTACCGACTTTTTCCGATGCCAGACAGGCGCCGAGCGGGAAACCACCGCCAATGCCTTTGGCAACAGCCATGATGTCGGGCTCCGCATCACCTATGCTCTCGGGCACCCATTGGTGCGCGAACAGCTTTCCGGTACGACCCATACCGCACTGGACTTCGTCGTAGATCAGCAGAATACCGTGCTCATCGCACATCTGCCGCAAGCCGCGCAGGCATTGGTGCGGCACGGGGCGGATGCCGCCTTCGCCTTGGATCGGTTCGATCAGGATAGCTGCGGTCGTTTCGTCAACTGCCGCCTTCAGCGCCTCGTGGTCGCCGAAGGGTAGGTTGATGAACCCACCCGTCGCCGGGCCGAAGCCCGTCATGTATTTCTCATTGCCGCCAGCGGTGATCGCCGCAAGCGACCGCCCGTGAAAGGCACCACCGAATGTGATGATGTTCACCCGCTCCGGCGCGCCATTTTCATAATAATAGCGCCGGGCCGTCTTGAAAGCGCATTCCATGCTTTCCGTGCCGGAATTGGTGAAAAATACCCGGTCGGCAAATGTGTTGTCGCAGAGCCGCTTTGCCAGGCTCTCCTGCTGCGGGCTCTCGAACAGATTGGAGACGTGCCAGAGCACCTCCGCCTGCTCCTGAACTGCCTTCACCAGATGCGGATGGCAGTGTCCCAGCGCGTTCACCGCGATCCCAGCAGCAAAGTCGAGATACTCGTCGCCCTCATTCGTCCACACGCGCACACCTTCGCCTCGCTCGAAATGCAATGGCACCCGGGCGAAGGAGGGGTAGAGCGGCGATGCGGCCGCCGATGGGGTCGGTGAGGGGGCCATGGGTCGGTTTTCCAATGTCGGGCTGTTGGGCGGTGCTGGACCGTCCCGTGTGTCATTCAACGTGTCGTTCGAACGGTCTTTCGATTTTTCGTTCAATCGTCCGGAACCAACAGTCTAGCTCGTTTGTTGTGCGTTTTGAAGTCGGCGCGTTCCGATCGAAATTCATGATCTGCGGTGCGGCCAAATTCCTTTCCAAAAGATTAATTTTCCTTCCAACGCCCTATTTTTGCGGTGTTTTGGAATGGTTCCGCGGAAGGTTGGGGACAAACTGGAAAATCGATTCGTGGTGGCGGAAGGACTCTTGCAGCCATCAATCGTGCCCACTAGCTTGGCTTCATCACCGCCGGGCACAGTGGCTGCCAGCGCACAATCCGAACATGAACCGGGGGCGTTCATCCCGCGGCTTCTCCAACCGGCCGTCCGGCCGGCGTCGATTTTTCGCGCCTGTTTGACCGGCCAAGATGAATGGTAGATGCGGAGTAGATGACGATGAGCTGGACCGACGAACGGGTTGCACGACTGACCAAATTGTGGGCCGAGGGCCTGAGTGCCAGCCAGATTGCTGCCGATCTCGGCGGCGTGACCCGCAATGCCGTCATCGGCAAGGTGCACCGTCTTGGCATGTCCGGCCGGGCAAAGCCCGCCGCCAAGTCCAGTGCCGCGCAGCCGCGCCGCACCACCAGCACCACACGTTCGTCTTCCGGCAGCTCAGCACGCAAATCATCCGGTGCGTCCACCAACGCCTATTCCAGCACCAAACAATCGAGCCACAGCACCGTCGGCAACGCCGCGTTGAAAGCGGAGCCGGAAGTCGAAGCCGCGCCCGAGGTCGAAGCCAAGCCGGTCGAAGACAATATCATCCCCATCTCCCGCAAGCTCACGCTGATGGAACTGACGGAAAACACCTGCAAATGGCCGACCGGTGATCCAACGCTGCCTGGCTTCTCCTTCTGCGGTCAGAAAACTGCCGACGAAAAACCCTATTGCGAGTTCCACAACAAGCTGGCCTTCCAGCCGCCCTCCGAACGCCGCCGTCGCCGCTAGGATGCGGATGCCGTGGCTGCGATCGAGATCACCGTTTCCGGCACGAAGCGCAGCTTCGATATCGACGATCCGCAGCTGCCGGATTGGGTGAAAGACGAGGATTTTTCCTCCGGCAATTATCCTTACGACAGCAAGCTCGACAAGTCCGACTATGAGGAACAGCTGGAAGCACTGCAGCTGGAACTGGTGAAGCTGCAGGCCCACCGACTGCGGCACGGCAACCGCATCATCATCCTGTTTGAGGGCCGCGATGCTGCCGGTAAAGGCGGCACAATCGGTGCCTTCCGCGAGTATCTCAAAGCCCGGCATGCCAAGGTCGTTGCGTTGTCCAAGCCCACCGAAATCGAGCAGGGGCAATGGTATTTCCAACGCTACATCCAGCATTTTCCGACCGCTGGCGACATGACGCTGTTTGACCGCTCCTGGTACAATCGCGGCGGCGTGGACCCGGTGATGGGTTTCTGTTCACCGGAGCAGCACGACAAATTCCTTGAGCAGACACCCGTCTTTGAAAAGCTGCTCGCCGATGAGGGCTACGCCTTCTTCAAGATCTGGCTCAATGTCGGTCAGGAAATGCAGATCAAGCGGTTCCACGACCGTCGTCATAACCCGATGAAGTCATGGAAACTCTCACCCATCGACATGGTCGCGCTCACGAAGTGGGACGATTACACCAAGGCACGCGACCGGATGCTCGCCGCGACCCACACAGATCATGCCCCCTGGACCATCATCCGCTCCAACGACAAGCGCCGCGCGCGACTGGAGGCTATTCGGACTGTGCTGAACGGGGTGGACTACGAGGGCAAAGACGAGAAAGCCATCGGAACAAGTGATGATAATATTGCCGGGTGTGGGCCGGACTTTCTGAACGAAGCTGGTGCTTAGCGCTCCGTTATCATCTCGGCTCGCGCGGCGCTTGGCCGGGATAACAATCCGTCATTAAGTTCCCGGACGCATGCGCACCGAATAGATGTCTAGCGGTGCGCCGTTTCCGCCGAGATCCGTGTTGATCGCCAGCCAGGCCGTCTCGTCTGCTGGGGGCACCATGTCGTTGACCAGCATCTCGAACAGATAGGCTTCCACCTTGCCGGAGGCTTCGAACCGTTTTCGGCCGCATTCGCCCATCGCGCCGAACTGGCAGAACAAAGCGAATTGCTGGTTTCCACCATCGGGATTGCGGGCCATCACTTCGATGGTCGCCGCCTTGCCGCGCAAGGGTTCCAGCACTCCGGCGGGCACGCGCAGGCGAACGCGGTTGCTGCTGCCACCTGCGTTGGAGGTTAGGCGCGCGTACATGCCGTTGTTCGATTGGAACAGTTCCGCGCGGCCCTGATTGTTCGTGTCGATTGCATCCCCGTCTGAGGCCGGGTCAAACACCAGAACCCAACCTTCCTGCGTTCCGGGATCGAAGGCTCCTTGCTCAAGCGTTGCGCGCGGGTTGGGCACGGACCCGTCCAGTTGCTCGCGAAGCAGCCCGGGACCGAATGTGTAGGCCCACCAGCCTGCCACTCCGAGGCCGACCAGAATGATCGTCCACAGCAGCATCTTGGCGTAAGGCTTGCGCTCCCGCAGCGCGTTGCCCCGATAGTCCGGTGGTATGGCCACCGGTTCATCATCGGGGACATCGACACTCTGTTCCTGCCCGGAGACAAATGTCGCCGGAACCTCCGGCTCCAGCCGGTCGATGGTGGCGCTGCGTGGCATGGGGGGGCGATTGTCAGCAGCAAGATCAGCGCGTGTCGGCGGCGTGACGGAAATGTCCGGCACGTCGCTTGCCGCCCGTGTGTTCAGGGTTTCGGCAGCGACCTTTGGCGGTGCGGGCGCGGGCCTCGCTTCCGGTGGCGGCGCAGGTGCTGGCGGTTGCGGTGTGGACTGCGGCAGGGCCTGCGCGGGCGCTTCGGCTTTCGGTACGGCGGCAGCCGCTTCCGGTGGCACGGCGAGTGGAGGCGGCGGTGTGGGCGTTGCCGCAACTGCCGCTTCGGCGTCGCGCTTGGAATAGTCGGCCTCAATCGCCTTGATGGCGGTCTCCAGCCGTTCTTTCTGCAACGCGATCGCGGCTGCATCGAGCTTATCGTTCTGCGCCAGCATCCGTTCCAATGCGGTGCGCGACGACGCGTAGATCGCTTCACGACGCTGCGCGTCAGGCTTGCCCTGCTTGTCCAGCGCACCACGGATCAGATCTTCGAAACCGGCCAATCGTCACTCCTGTCGCCCCGCCCCAGACGGCAAAATGTATTGCGGGCGACATCCTTTGCCCGCTTTTGTCATCAGCATTAATCCCTGCCCGCCCAAATGCAAACTTGGGTGGTAGCATCCTTCGTCTTTTGCCCAGCAGATGGGGCACCCATCCAACACTGATCTTCACGGCGACTCTTTGTGTTGACGTTTACGTAAGAGTTGTTACCAATCCACGCATAAAACTTAGCTCCCACAGGACGTCCCATGGCCCTTCCTCCGGTTCTTGACGGCAAGCTGTCGCTGCCCGTCATCGGCTCGCCGCTCTTCATCATCTCCAACCCGAAGCTGGTGATCGCCCAGTGCAAGGCGGGGATCGTAGGCTCCTTCCCGGCGCTGAACGCGCGGCCCGCGGAGCAGCTTGACGAGTGGCTGCATGAAATCCGCGAGGCGCTGGACGCCCATAACCGCGACAACCCTGACAATCTGGCAGCCCCCTTCGCCGTGAACCAGATCGTCCACCGCTCCAACCAGCGGCTGGAGCATGACGTGGAGATGTGCGTGAAGCACAAGGTGCCGATCGTCATCACTTCGCTCGGCGCACGGCCGGAGGTGAACGAGGCGGTCCATTCCTATGGCGGCATCACGCTGCACGACATTATCAACAACACCTACGCGAAGAAGGCGGTGGAAAAGGGTGCCGACGGCCTCATCGCCATCGCCTCCGGTGCCGGTGGTCATGCCGGGACGCTGTCCCCCATCGCGCTCATCCAGGAAATCCGCGAGTGGTTCGACGGCCCGCTGTTGTTGGGCGGCGCCATCGCCACCGGCGACGCAATCCTCTCCGCCCAGGCCATGGGCGCCGACCTGGCCTATGTCGGCTCCGCCTTCATCGCAACGGATGAGGCCCGCGCGGTGGATGAATACAAGCAGATGATCGCCGACAGTGGCGCGGATGATATCGTCTACACCAACCTCGTCACCGGCGTTCACGGGAACTACCTGCGTGGCTCCTTCGAGCGCGCTGGCATGGACCCGGATAAGCTGCCGACCAGCGACCCGTCGAAGATGGATTTTGGTTCCGACAAGAAGGCCTGGAAGGATATCTGGGGCTCGGGACAAGGCATCGGTGCCGTGAAGAAAGTGGTGCCTGCGGCTGACCTCGTGGCGCGGTTAAGGGAAGAATACGCGGCAGCGCGGCAGCGATTGGCGGTTTAGGGATCAAACCAACCCCACACGCCGTCATGCCCGGCCACCGTGCCGGGTATCCAGATGCCGAGTATCGCTCATTTATGCTCTGTATTTGCTCTACGGCCCTGGATCACCGGGACGGTGCCCGGTGATGACGGAGTGGGTGGTGAGTGTGGAGCATAACATCGACATCCGTTGCGCGGAGAAATCGGTCCCGACTCAAGGCTGGGATGACAAGTAAGGGTGCAGCGAGCTGCGATCTATGAGCATGCCCTCCTTCTCCCCATCGGGGCGAAGGAGGGGCTGAAAAAACCCTAAATCCCCTTCAACAATTTCCGCGCTCGACCGCTGACGCTCTTCCGCTCATCGCCGGTCAACCGCTCCAGATGCGGCTTCAGCCACTCCCGCAAGTCCGCATCATCCTTCGCCTTCTGCCCAGGCCGTCACCAGCCGGTTGGCGATGGCCATGGCGGGGGGGAAGAAGAAGCGCGGATTGCCGTCATCATCCGTCGGTCCCTGGCCTTTCAAGATGGCCTTCACATCGGCGCGCTCGAACCAAAGGCAATCATCAAGTTCGGTCTTGTCGCGGTGGATGTCGGTCTCCAGCGCCTTACCAAAACAGCCGATCATCAGCGTGTGGGGGAAGGGCCATGGCTGGGTCGCGTGGTAGCGCACCTCGCCAACGCGGATCCCGCTCTCCTCGAAGGTCTCCCGCCGAACGGCCATTTCCATCGTCTCGCCGGGCTCGATGAAGCCTGCCAGTGCCGAATACATGCCCGGTGGAAAATGGTGCGAGCGTCCCAGCAGACAGCGATCACCATCCGTGATCAGCATGATGACAACCGGGTCCGTGCGGGGGAAGTGAGACCGTTCACATGCCAGGCACTGACGCTTGGCCCCGGCCTGCCGCATGACGGTCTGCCCGCCGCAATAGGAACAGAAGCGGTTGTTCCCGTGCCAAGCCAGCAGGGCGGCGCCATAGGCCAAGTCGCCATAGGCCTCTTCGGTCAGCACCCCTTTGCGCGCCACGGTGCGGAAATCCATCGCGCCGAGTGGCTTGGCAAGGTCAAACTTCGTTTCATCGTCGCTGTCGCGGGGTAGCGTCACCGGTACCGCAAGCCGCGGGCCGTCCGAGGCCCAGCCCAGCAGCACCGCGCGGTCGAAGCGCGGGTTGAAAGCTGTCAGCCTGTCATAGGAAAACAGGCTCTCCGCCGTATCCTCACCGGTGCGGGTGAGCAGCACGTTTCCGGTATCGATGGCGACGAACCGCGCGCCGTCGTCATGAATTGCGGTTGTCAGCGTTGCCTCGTCACGATCCTCCGACAGCCGGTCCAGCCGCCCGCCGGAAAACACCATCCCAGCACTGGCTTCCATCGCGCTGAAGGTGGGGTCGAGAAAGGGGCGGATGGGGAGGCTGATGGATGACAAGGGTTCGGCTCAGCTAGTCTGATCAGAGGTCCCCTTGTCCCACGCGTCGCGGATGCGCGCAACGAGCGCAGCCGCTTCGTCCTCAGCATAGGGCACCTTCTGACCATGCCCCCAGACTGGCCCAGGCCAACCGGGATCACCCGCGCGCCGCCCCACCACATGCCAGTGCAGTTGAGTGACGACGTTAGAGAGGGTCGCAACGTTGGTGCTGTCGCACAGTTCAAGCGCCTTCAGCAGGGCGGATGCGCGATACAGCATCCGGCCGAGAGCAGGGCGCAGCGATTCCGGCACGTTGTCCGCGTCGGCAAGGTCGGCCACCATCGGCACCACCATCAGCCAAGGCCAGCGCGCGTCATCGACAAGGCGCAACGAGAGGGTGCCTTCGATGAGGATAGGAATGGTGTCCGCGTCGAGCCGCGGGTCGAGGGTGAAGGTGGTCATGAGGCTAGTTGAGAAGCGGCGTTGGTCTTTCCCTGCCGCGGTGTAGCACACTTGCCAT
>JBCCRF010000091.1:0-9551 GCA_039208305.1 Pseudomonadota bacterium | reverse complement strand
GCCTCCGCACAGTCATCAGGTCGGTCCGGACGACCGGCTCGTGTACGAAGGAAATGGGAGTATGGGGGCGTGGGAAAGGGCGGGGATAAGTTTTCTGCGAATTTTCTTGCCGCCACTCCTAACACACACTCCGTTGTCATTTCGGCCAGAGCCTACGCCTGGGCTGACAGCATATGTTGGGGATATGGCAGGGCGCCTATCTGCACCTACCGATCGTTCGTATTTTGCGCGCGCTGCAGGATTTCGCGCTGGTTCATGTAGAACAGGCGTTTGGACAGTTTCACGTTCTTCTGCACGTTGAAGATCATGACGGAAGTGTCCTTGCCCTGATCATCGGTGATGGTCCATTGGCGCAGGTCATAGGTTTCCGGATCGAACATCATGGTGATTTTCGAATTGCCGAAGATCGACTTGTTGGCGAGTTTCACCGTGGTGAGATCCTTCTCGCGGGTGACCGACTGGATGGACTTGTCGTTCACGTCGATCTTGTCGGACAGCAGCAGACGCAACGGCGTCTTGCGCAGGGGAAAAAAGTCCCACGTCTTCAGTTTCTTGTTGTTGATGCCCACCGTCTTGCCATCGGCCTTCACCGTGATCGGCGAGGGGTTGGCATAGTCGAAGCGAATTTTGCCGGGGCGCTGCAGGTAGAACTTGCCGCCGGTCTGCTCGCCATTGGGGCCGAACTGGATGAACTCACCCGACATGGATGGCACGCCAGAGAAATGCTGTGAAATCTTGGCGACGGCCTGTTTGTCGGCGCCGGTCACCTTCGCGCTGGCCGGTTTGGAAACGATAAGACTTGCGATGCCGAGCAGCATCACCGCCACGGCAGCAAGGGCAGAGTTGCGCAGAACGATGGCGAAGTGGGACATGATGTTTTTCTTTCGCTGTTCGGCCAACGCTGGGGTGGCCGGTTCGTTTCGGTGTCTATCTGCGCCGAAAACGGCTTAAGTCGGGCAGAAATGGTGTCGTTTCTTGATGATCCCGCTTAGATCGTCTCGTCTTCGGCAGGGACCAGAATTTCACGCTTCCCGGCATGGTTGGCAGCGGAAATCAGCCCTTCCAGCTCCATCCGTTCGATCAGCGATGCGGCGCGATTGTAGCCGATGGACAGGCGGCGCTGGATGTATGACGTGGAGACTTTTCGGTCGCGCAACACCACAGCCACGGCCTGGTCGTACGGGTCGTCGCTGTCGCCCATATTGCCACCACCGGAAGATCCGCCACCGTCGCCATCATCGAGATCTTCGTCGTCCTCTTCCGTAATGGCTTCGAGATATTGCGGCACACCCTGCATCTTCAGGTGTTTGACGATGTCTTCGACCTCTTGGTCGTCCACGAAAGGCCCGTGGACGCGGGTGATGCGACCGCCACCGGCCATGTAGAGCATGTCGCCCATGCCGAGCAGCTGTTCGGCACCGCTCTCGCCCAGCATCACACGGCTGTCGATTTTCGACGTGACCTGGAAGGAAATGCGGGTGGGGAAGTTCGCCTTGATCGTGCCCGTGATGACGTCGGTGGAGGGGCGCTGTGTCGCCATGATGACGTGAATGCCGGCGGCGCGTGCCATCTGCGCCAATCGCTGGACGGTGCCTTCGATGTCCTTGCCGGCCACCATCATCAGGTCGGCCATCTCGTCGATCACGACGACGATATAGGGTAGCGCCTCGAGTTCCATCTCCTCGGTCTCGTAGATCGCCTCGCCCGTGTCGCGGTCGAAGCCGGTCTGCACGGTGCGGGTGATCGGTTCACCACGCTCCGTAAATTCGGCGACCTTGGCGTTGAAACCGTCGATGTTGCGCACGCCCACCTTGGACATTTTCTTGTAGCGGTCTTCCATCTCGCGAACGGTCCATTTCAGCGCGACCACGGCCTTCTTCGGGTCGATCACAACGGGCGTCAGCAGGTGGGGAATGCCTTCATAGATCGACAGTTCCAGCATCTTGGGGTCGATCATGATGAGTTTGCAGCGGTCCGGACCGTGCTTGTAAAGCAGCGACAGGATCATCGTGTTGATGGCGACCGACTTACCGGAGCCGGTGGTGCCCGCCACCAGCAGGTGGGGCATCTTGGCCATGTCGGCGATCACGGGCTCGCCGCCGATTGTCTTGCCCAGACACATGGGCAGCTTGCCCTTTGACTGGGAGAATTCTTTGGAGGCCAGCTGCTCGCGCAGATAGACGGTCTCACGGCGCTTGTTGGGCAGTTCGATGCCGATGGCATTGCGGCCCGGCACCACGGCGACGCGTGCGGCGATGGCGGACATGGAGCGGGCAATGTCCTCTGCGAGCCCGATCACACGGGAGGATTTCACACCGGCGGCGGGCTCCAATTCGTAAAGCGTGACAACCGGGCCGGGGCGGACCTTGATGATCTGGCCCTTGACGCCAAAGTCTTCCAACACGCCTTCCAGTTCACGGGCATTGTTTTCCAGCGCTTCAGTGGAGAGTGTCGGGTCCTGCACCACGGCCTTCTGTTCCGACAGCAAGTCGAGGGACGGCAGTTCGAAGTTTGCGGGATCGCCTGCCAGCGACGGGGTGCGGGCAACTGTCTTGCGTGTTGGTGCGGGCGTAGGTGCAGCTTTCTTCGGCGCGGCTGCGGCTGCATCGGTGTGCGGGATGGCCTCGTCATCGGCATCGTGCTGGCCGCGGTCCAGCACCACGCGGTGGTCGGCGAAATTGGTCGGCACGGCATCACCGTCGATGTCCATCTGCATGTCTTGGGCGAGGTTCACCTCCACCTGATCAGGGGAGACGAAGGAGCCGGAAGCGGTGAAGTCCGGGCTCGTGCTCTGACCTGTATCGAAGCCTGGAGCGGCGGCGGGCTGTGGTGCTGGCTGTGGAGCCGGTGCGGGCGCGTAGAGACTGCGTTCCGCACGGCGGCGGTCGATCGCGGCTTTCGCGCTGTAGAAGCAATGGGCGAGCAGGCCGACCGGCGCCATGAGAAATCCGCTCCAGTCGCGGGCTTCTTCGTCCGGGAGGTCGGTGTCGAAAGCGTCGGCCGTCAGCGGCGTTTCAGGTTCGGTCTGCGCAGACGCCTTGGCATGGGGGCCAATGAGATCGGTCGCGGACAGGGCAAGCCAAACGGTCGTGGCGGCGAAAAGAAGCCCAATAATGAAAGCGAGAATGCCGCCGGGATAATCTCCAAGGAAGGCGCTGGGGACCGACATGATCGCATCGCCCACGACACCGCCGAGGCCGACATGCAGCGGCCAGCCATCGGCCACGGGCAAACAGGCCAGCGCGGTGGAAGCGCAGCCGAGCGCTGCGACGCCGAAGCCGATGCGACGGGCGAGACGCGAACGGCTTCGCGAGCGGATGATCGAGAGCGACCAGATGAAGGGAATGGCGAGCAGCAGAAGCGAGGCGAAGCCGAGGAACTGCATCGACAGATCAGCGAAGCTGGCGCCCCAGAAGCCAAGCCAGTTTTCCGCCTCCTGTCCGTTGGCGAAGGTCAGGGATGGGTCGGATATCGTCCATGTCGCGAGAGACACAGTACCCGCCAAGCAGGCTGCGGCCGTCGCCCAGCCGGAGGCGCGCAAAAGCGGTGCGCGTAGGGGACGGGGCACCAGCAAGCGGATGAGTGAAATGGTCGGGCGACGGTTTGGGTGGGTGGCACCATGGGGTGCGTCTTCGAAATTGCCGTTGCGCTCCGCCACCATCATGTCTGCCTGCATGCTCACGCGCTCGCATCCCTTCAACACCGATCATCAGCTGACCAAGACAGCCGAGGCGGTGCGGCAACTCACCCGCACCGATTCACCATTCGTTCGGGGTCAGCCTAGGTCGGGCAGGGTTAAAGGCGCATTAACCATGGACGGTTCGCGTATGACGGCTGTGCGCAAACGAAAAGCCACGCTGAAGGCCTGTCGGCGCGATCAGCGTGGCTCTCGGGAGGTTTGCCGGACTTGGGAGGATGCCTCGGGAGGACGTCCGGCAAATGGGGTGGGCTGGCGAAAAAGGGGCGTCTCTATCGCCAACCCAAGCTTTACGCGGCGTTAGCTGCGTCCGAAGGTGAACTCCGGATAGGCCTCGACACCGACTTCCGCCTTATCGACACCGATTGCCTCTTCCTCTTCGGACACGCGGATGCCCATCGTCGCTTTCAGCGCGAACCACACGATTGCGGATGCCGCCACGGTGAACACAGCGTAGGCTGCGATACCGATGATCTGCACGCCGAAGGATGCGTCGCTGTTGCTCAGCGGCACGATGAGCGTGCCCCAGATACCGGCAAAGAGGTGGACCGGAATGGCGCCGACCACATCGTCGATTTTCAGCTTGTCGAGCAGCGGCACCGTGAAGACCACGATGGCGCCACCGACGGCACCGATCAGGATCGCCAGGATGGGCGAGGGCGCGAGCGGTTCAGCGGTGATGGAGACGAGACCGGCCAAAGCACCGTTCAGCGCCATGGTGACATCGAGCTTGCCGTAGAAGATCTGCATCAGCACCAGCGAGGCGACCACACCACCGGCGGCGGCAAGGTTGGTGTTGGCAAAGATGCGTGACACGTCGGAGACGTCGCCGATCGTACCGGCAGCCAGCTGCGATGCACCGTTGAAGCCGAACCAGCCGAGCCACAGGATGAAGGTACCCAGCGTGGCGAGCGGGATGTTGGAACCGACCATCGGCACAACCTTGCCGTCGACATACTTGCCCTTGCGCGCGCCGAGGATCAGCGCACCCACAAGAGCGGCCCAGCCACCCACGGAGTGAACGAGGGTCGAACCCGCGAAGTCCTGGAAGCCCATGCCGTCCAGCCAGCCAGCGCCCCATTTCCAGGAGCCTGCAATCGGGTAGATGAAACCGGTCAGCACGACCACGAAGATCAGGAACGGCCAGATCTTGATGCGCTCAGCTACGGTGCCGGACACGATGGAAGCGGCGGTTGCCACGAACACCATCTGGAAGAACCAGTCGGATGCCGTGGAGTAGCCGGTATCCAGCGCGTTGCCGCCGACATCGTCGAAGGAGTAGGTCCCGAAGGAACCGATATAGCCGCCATCGACTCCGGTATACATGAGCGAATAGCCGACGACCCAGTACATCAGGCCAGCGATGGAATAGAGGCCGATATTCTTCAGGCACTGGGTGGAGACGTTCTTGGACCGCACCAAGCCTGCTTCCAGCATGGCAAAACCTGCCGCCATGAACATGACGAGAAAGCCACCGATGAGGAACAGGAAGGTATTGAAGATATAGGCGACTTCAGGAGAGACGCCTGCGGGGGCTGCGGCGTCCTGCGCGAAGGCAGGGAACGTCGACAGCATGGTCAGACCGACAGTGGCCAATCCGACTGATTTAAGATCGAGTTTCATAAGGAGGATATCCCGTTTTTGAATGCAGCGGATTGCGATTTACAGCGCGTCTGCGCCGGCCTCGCCGGTGCGGATGCGGGTGGCCTGCTCCAAATCGAGCACGAACACCTTGCCGTCACCGATCTGGCCGGTGGAGGCGTTGGTCTGAATGGCTTCGACGACCTGCGCGGCGAGCGCTTCGTCGACTGCGATTTCCAGCTTCAGCTTGGGTACGAAATGCACCGCATATTCGGCACCGCGATAGATTTCGCTCTGCCCTTTCTGACGGCCGTACCCTTTGACCTCCGTCACGGTGAGCCCCTGCACGCCGATGGCGGACAGGGCATCACGGACTTCGTCAAGCTTGAACGGCTTGATGACTGCCACGACAAATTTCATGTCTTGCGTTCCCGTCTTGGTTCTGTGGTCACCGGTCTTTTCGCCGGTGCCTTCCTTCGTTTCACGGCGCATGGGCACCGTGACACGTGACAAGACATTCAAGACTCGTGCCAGTTTCGGCACGGCCTTGGATTCATTGACGAAAAATTAACGCGGGCGGAAAGACGGCAAAATTGCGCTCAAATTGTGAGCATGAATCGAGCGGAATTCTTGCTATGCCTGTTTTTTAGGCATTCCCGATTGCGCGCGATGGGACGGGTCGCGCGGGCGCATCAGTCCTTCCTGCGCGGTAGATGCCACCAGCGTTCCATCAATCGAATAGAGCGAGCCGCGTGACAGACCACGCCCGCCGTTGGAGTTCGGTGTGTCCTGGGTGAAGAGCAGCCACTCGTTCATGTCGATGGGGCGGTGGAACCAGAGCGAATGGTCGAGGCTCGCGGTCTGCAGATCGGGATCGTAGACCGTGCGGCCATGGGGAAAGAGCGCCGTATCCAGCAGCGTCATGTCGGAGGCATAGGCGAGCACAGCTGCCTGCAATGCAGGATCGTTAGGGATCGGTGCCGTGGCGCGCACCCAGACATGTTGGTGCGGTGGCAGCGGGTTGCGTGACAGGTAGTGATCCAGCGACGTCCAACGCACCTCGATGGGGCGTTTGCGCTTCCAGTAATTTTTCACGCCGTCGGGCGCGTGGTCCATAAACTTCGCCTTCAACTCGGCTTCGCTTGCCAGCGTATCGGGATGTGGCATGTCCGGCATGGACATCTGGTAGTCGAGGCCATCCTCATGCTTGTGGAAGGAGACCGACGTCGAAAAGATCGCCTTTCCGTGCTGGATACCGATGACGCGACGCGTGGTGAAGGAGCCGCCATCGCGAATGCGGTCCACCTCGTAAATGATGGGCACGGATGGGTCGCCGGGGCGCAAAAAATAGCCGTGCAGGGAATGGACGTGGCGGGCGTCGTCGCCCGTCGCGTCCACCGTGCGCTGGGCCGCCACCAGAGCCTGGCCGATCACCTGTCCGCCGAAGACACGCTGCCAGCCGGTCGCCGGGCTGCGACCGCGATACAGATTGCGCTCCAGCGGCTCCAGGTCGAGAATGGACAGCAGTTCGGCAACGGCCGATCCGTCGTTTTCCGGTGTTGTATCGGGGGCGGATTGAGTGTCGGTCATGTGGTTGCTGCGGGTGGCAAGTGCCCGCGCCCTGCACCATATGGAAAGTCGAGATGGATGTTACGTCAGCGCGGTGCCGCTTGGTAGATGCGCAAAAAAGAAAGTCCCAGCATGGTCGACAAAAATGAGATGCGCGATGTGGTGATTGCCGGTGGCGGTTATGTGGGCCTTTCCGTCGCTGTCGCCGTGGCAGATGCTGCACCGCATCTGAAGCTGACGCTTGTCGATGCCGCGCCTGCAGACGCCCTTTCCAAAGACGAACGTGCATCCGCCATCGCTGCTGCGGCGGGCAGGATGCTGGACCGGCTGGGTATCTGGGAAGGCCTGCTGGACCACGCCCAGCCCATCAACGAGATGATCGTCACCGACAGCCGCACGAATGATCCGGTGCGCCCTGTGTTCCTGACTTTTGGCATGGGTGGCAAGGATGTGGCGGAGGGCGATCCCTTCGCCCATATGATCCCCAACAAGGCGCTTGTCGGTGCACTGCGAGAGCGTGCCGGAGCGCTCGGCATTGAGATGCTGCATGGTGAAACGGTGGCGGAGTTCGAGACCGCCGATCCTGCGACGACGGTCACCCTCGGCTCCGGAAAAACACTGCGTACCAAACTCCTGGTCGCAGCGGATGGCGTGCGCTCCGGCCTGCGCCAGCAGGCGGGTATTCGCACGGTGAACTGGCAATACGATCAGATGGGTATCGTTACCACCGTGAAGCATGAGCGGCCGCACGAGGGCCGCGCTGAAGAGCATTTTCTGCCCGGCGGTCCCTTCGCGACCTTGCCGCTGAAGCCGGATGACGAAAAGGGCAATCGCTCATCTCTTGTCTGGACGGAACCCACCGGCAATGCCGAACGGCTGATGAAGGCGGACGATTTCACCTTCGAACTGGAGCTGGAGAAACGCTTCGGCCACAAGCTGGGGGAAATGTCCGTCGCCGGGCCGCGCAAGGCGTTTCCGCTGGGACTAACGCTGGCGCGGGATTTTGTGCGCCCGCGCTTCGCCCTTGTCGGGGACGCCGCCCACGGCATTCACCCCATCGCAGGGCAGGGCCTCAATCTTGGCTTCAAGGACGCTGCCGCGCTGGCGCAGGTGATCGTGGAGACCGACCGTCTCGGCCTCGATATCGGTGCTATGACCGCGCTGGAGCGTTACGAACGCTGGCGGCGCTTCGATACGGTACAGATGGGTGTCGTTACCGATGTGCTGAACCGTCTCTTCTCCAACGATATCGGTCCGCTTCGCATGCTGCGGACTGTCGGCCTCGGCATCGTCGACCGGCTGCCGCAACTAAAAGCGGCCTTCATTGATCAGGCAGCTGGACGATCCGCCAACGCGCCTTCCTTGCTGAACGGTGAGGCGATCTAATTGTCGGACACCGCTGCAGAAGCGGAGCCGCCACCTGACTTCCACCTCGATGCGCGGGCGCGGCTGGAAGCGTCGGAACGGGCTGGTCTGAAGATCGCCATCGCACTGCGCACCGCCGTCGCCGGTGCCGCTCTGGCCTGGTACACCGCGATCGATGTCTTCTACGCCTTCGATGACAGTCAGGGCGGATTGGTTGCGCTGCTCACGCTGACCTTGATCGGCTTTGCCCACTATCGGGTGATTGGTACGAGATGGGACCGGTGGTGGATCAAATACGCTGTCACCACAGTAGATATTCTGTGTATTTGCGCCGCCTACGTGCTCGTGCCTCTCACTGGTGGTGAGGTCATTCCCCAGCACATGTCGCAACGCATCTGGGGCGTGCAATTGCTCTTCCCCACCATCGCTTTGGCTGGGCTGAGCCTGTCCTGGCAGCTCGTCGCTTGGGCTGGTGCAGTGGCTGCCGCGGGCTGGATCGGCGTCTTCCTGATCCTCATTTCCGATATGACGGAGACGCTCTCCTGGGCCGATCTCGGTATCAATCCGACTATTGCCGACTATGAGCGCGTGTTCTTGTCCGTAGATTTTATCGGCAACGGCACTCGGGTGGTTGAGGCCATGTCCATCCTCGGGGTGGCTGCGATCCTTGCGGTTACGGTCTACCGCGCGCGACAGGTGTTTCTGGCGCAGGTGCGGGCCGAACGAAAGCAGGAGAGCGAGCGTCGCAAGCGCATTTTTGCCTCCGACACGCTGGCGCGTTTCATCCCCGCCACGGTCGCCCAGCGCATGCTGGATGGACGGGCCGAGCCGCCGGTGCAGGAGCGCGATACGGCGATCATGATACTGGATATCGAGAGCTTTTCGTCCTTTGCCGCTGAGCATGACCCGAAGCAGGTGATCGAAAGTCTGGACGAGTATCTGTCTGCTGCGAGTGAGATCGTGGGGGATCATGGTGGTGTCACCATTTCCTTTACAGGCGACGGTCTGCTGGCGACGTTTAACAATCCGGTAGAGGTCCAGGACCCGGTGCGCGCCGCGCTGGATGCCGCCCACGCCATCCGCCGCGACCTTTCAGGCTCTCGCTTTGCCTGCCGCATCGGCTTGGCCTATGGGCCGGTGGTATCGGGACGTATCGGCTCTTCTAGCCGTCAGGCTTTCACGGTCTATGGCGAGGCGGTGAACATCGCCGCACGGCTGCAGGACCACGGTAAGAGCGCTGGAGCGAGCTTTTTGGTCGACCGGAATTTCACCCAGATCGACCTCACCGATTGGCGCGCATTGGGTGAGGTAGAATTGAGGGGCATTGGCACGCCTGTTG
>JBCCRF010000090.1:0-9654 GCA_039208305.1 Pseudomonadota bacterium | reverse complement strand
GCCAAGCGCCAAGCCGTACGGAATTCCTTCCTTGCGGTCGAGCACCTTCGCTAGCACGCGCCAATTGCATATGGCGTCAGGCAGAACCGGTTTCGCCTTGCGCAGACCGACGATGATAAGTGTCACCACGGCACCGAGCAGCGAAGCGGCCAAGATATAGGGAATGGTTAGCCCAAGGCCGAACCAGAGCGCGACGGCTGCGATGAGTTTGGCATCTCCCCCACCCATCACTCCCATGGAAAAGAAGGACATACCCATCACCAACGCGGCAAGTGCGACAGCGGTGTGAATGGCAATCGCCTCCCAGCCCATGCCGCTCAATGGCGCGAGGACAAAAAAGCCCAGCACCAGGATACCACAGGTCAGATTGGAAATCCGCATCGACAGCAGATCGGAGAAGGTGGCGTAAATCACGCAGAGCGGAAAGACGGTGAGAACGCCGAGGGCGATGAGATAATCGAAGGTCATGGAATGACGCTCCTTTGATGCGCGACATGAGAAAAGCGGCTACTGTTCCCCCTCACCTAGCGCGAAGCCCTTGAACCAACCGTTAAACGAAAAGCGGGGCCGCCCCTTAGAGGACGACCCCACAGACCGCGATATAAACGGTCAAAGCCCTTCGGTCGGCTCGAAAGCCGTATCTTAGGCCAGCTCTTAGGAGAGTGCGGTACCGGCGGCGCCGAGCTTGGCGTCGAGGTTCGTACCGATCGTGGTCATCGCGCCAATGGCAACGATGGAGATCAGTGCTGCCAACAGGCCGTACTCGATAGCCGTCGCGCCGGACTCGTCTTTGAAGAATTTCATGAACATGGTTTCGATCCTTTATTCCATGGTTTTCACAGCAACCGCCGGAACTTTTCGCCCGATCGGATAGCTCTCAATCTACGAGACAGGTGTTGCGCCTCTGCCAAGAAACGCGGTTTGCAGAAGGTAAAATATTTGCGGCGCATCCGATCGGATGTCCGCTGTTGTTGCCAATAGAAAAAGGGTCGCCTCCGATAAGGAGACGACCCTTCGATCAGTCGGTGGCAGAGGCGAACAGCGCGCCCCGGCCACCAAAACCTTTCTTAGGAAAGAGCGGTACCGGCTGCACCAAGCTTGGTGTTCAGGTTCGTACCGATCGTGGTCATTGCGCCGATGGCAACGATGGAGATCAGAGCGGCCAGCAGGCCGTACTCGATAGCGGTTGCGCCGGATTCGTCTTTGAAGAATTTCGTGAACATGGGTTTGATCCTTTGGTCCATGGTTTTACAGCGACCGCCGGAACTTGGTGCCCGGTCGGTTGGCCTCACCATAGGCATCAGATGTTTCCGCTCCGGCAAGAAAGGTGGTTCGCGAAAGGTAAAAATGCGTTCCGTTGACCTGCCGTTCCGAGCGCCTTTGCTATGCATTCCGCAAGCGCAAAGAAAAAGGGCCGCCTCCGCAGGGAGACGACCCTTCCGATCAGCCGGTAGCAGAGGCGCGCCGCGCGCCCCGCCACCGAAACCGTTCTTAGGAAAGAGCGGTACCGGCTGCACCAAGCTTGGTGTTCAGGTTCGTACCGATCGTGGTCATGGCGCCGATGGCGACGATCGAGATCAGAGCAGCCAACAGGCCGTACTCGATGGCAGTTGCGCCGGATTCGTCTTTGAAGAAGCGTTTGATGTTGGTCATGGGATCAATCCTTTTCCACGGTTGTTTTACAGCAAATCCGTCGGAGTGTTTCCCCCAATCGGATGAGAGTAACCTAGAGAGTGGGGGTGGAGCACCGCCTAACAAACATGGTTGGCAAAACATTACCGGCGAAAAGGATGGCGGATGGTGAAAAAACACTTGCGCCAATCGCACACGCGCCGTTCTGGTTTGCCCCTATAAAGAAGTGCATTCCGCGTATTGCCGAAATCGACCGCGCGCGGACTTAAGGGCAACTTTACCATTATCGCCAAGAATGAGTTCAGTATTGCGTAGCCCCGGTGTTCTCTCATGGCCAAATTTTCCCCGATGTCCGGCATCCAAAGCCTTGCGCTGGCAGGTGCCCTGTTTTCCCCCATCTTCGCTGCGACGGTTTTGCCGGTGGCCGCTCTTGCCGAAGAGGCTGGTGCAAAGAGGAACCTTGAGGTCATCGTCGATCGCGCCCGGGTGGTACGGATTGCGAAACCGGCAGACACCGTGATTGTCGGTAACCCGTCAATCGTCGATGCCACTATTCAGGATGCCCGCACGCTGGTGCTGACGGGACGTTTGTTCGGCGTCACCAACATTATCGTGCTGGATGCTGATGGCGACCCCATCGTCGATGAGACAGTCGTCGTGAAAGGTGAGGAGACGAACCTCGTGCATGTCTATCGTCAGGCCGACCGCGAAACGCTGGCCTGCGCCCCTGTCTGCCAGACCACGCTCACCCTCGGCGACCAGGCCGATCGCTTCCGGACGATCAACGAACAGATCACCGCGCGCAACAGCCTCGCTGAAGGCGTCAACGACGATTAATACGACGCCCCTGATCTCACCGGGGGCGGTGTACCATCGCCATCGTGCAATGCGGCCGTTGTGTCAAAGCGTCCGGCTCATGGTTACCGAACTGTAACTTCGGTCACCGGATTTTAGCTATCACTCGAAACGCCGTCGAAACCCGCCCCGTCTAGTGTGTGGTCAGGAAAGTACCACACCAGACGTGCGACCGATGTCAGGTCGCAACGTCCAAGATCACGGGCAGGAGACCATGAGCGATTTTCCCAACGCACTTGCACCAATGGCCGACAAGCCTGGCAAACATGCCGAAAGGGCCGCAAAACCCGCGCCGAAACGCCGTCGTTTTCTGCGTCGCTTCCGCCGTGACGATAGCGGCACGGCTACCATCGAATTCGCTTTCGTTGCCATTCCACTGCTGACCATGATTATCGGCACGATGGAGGTCGGTATCGGCTATTTCGCCGACCGGACGTTGAATGCGGGCGTCGATAATGTGGCGCGCAAGATCCGCACCGGCGAGATCAAACCCAACACCATGAACCACTCGCAATTCAAGCAATTGCTCTGCGATGAGCCGGTGATGCTGCTGTTCGACTGTGGTCAACTCATGGTGACGGTGGAGGAAGTTGGCAGCTTCCGGCCTAAGAACCAGCCGGTCCGCGACGCCAATGGCAACCTCGTCTATCAGCCAACATTCCAGCCGGGCGGCCGCCTGTCGATCAACGTGGTGCAAGCCTATTACGAGTGGCCCACCATGTTGAACTTCATGGAATTTGGCATCGACGGCAAGAACAACGCCACCAGCAAGATGAGCGGCAACTTCAAGCGCGTCCTCAACGCGTCCAACGCCTTCATGAACGAGCCATACTAAGCGCGGGCCAGCCCCGCCGACCGCAACATTGATCGAACGGAGTAGTTCCCGTGAAAAAGTTTCTCACACGTATGACGCCTTCAAAAAGTGGCTTCCTGCGCCGATTCCGCAAGGACGAGCGCGGTATTTCTATGGTCGAGTTCGCGCTGATCTCACCCGCCCTTTTGTCCATGTATCTCGGTGCGATCGTGGTCACCCACATGGAACATGCCTCGACGTCCGTGGGTAAAGTCACGAGCACGGTGGCCGATATCATCTCCCAGTCACCGGTCATCGACCGTGACATCATCAACGGCGCTTTCCGCGCGGGCGACGCCATGATGGCGGAGCGTTACGCCGATGAACTGGAAATCGTGCTGACCGGCGTGATTGTAGAACCCGTTCCCGGTGACAATAGCAATAATCCCGAGCGCCGTGGCCGCGTAGCGTGGACAGCCAGCCACCAACGCAGGACCCTGTCGCAGCCCGGTCGTGGTGCGGCGTACCCGCTTCCGGAATGGGCCAAGAAGCGCAACGGATTTTTCGTCGCCGCCAAGGGTCGCCTGAAGCAGACGCCGCTCTATGGCGACTATTTCAGCGTCGGTGCGGACGGCAAGATGACCTACGATTACGAAAGCCTGTTCGTGCCCCGCAGCAGCCTTCAGACCGAATGCAGCAACTGCTGATCCGATAGGTCAAGACAGATCAGAAAGGCCGGTTTTGCAGACGCGGAACCGGTCTTCGTTCGTTCAGAGGCTGGGCGGTGCAAAATTGGCAAGGCCAACCCACCGCTCCAGCGTCGCGTTGACGATGAGAGATGTCACCGCGCTGACGAAAAACAACCAGCCACCGCGACCGGGCGTGACGTCCATGGAGATCGTTACGATCTGCCAACCCGCCACGAGAATACATAAAAACAAGCCCAGCAGAGCAACGGTGAGCGCCGGTTCCAGCGCCGGAAACAGCACACCAAAAATGATGAACGGCAGCACCGTCAGACTGACCACGGGCGAGGCCCAGTTGTTAACTGTCACCATCGTGGCAACGCGCCCTCGCTCATCGGCGTTGGCGATCAGGTAGATGATGAGAATCGAGACACCATAGCTGGCAAGTGCGGTGACCAGATTGGCGACGATGTAGCCGACCGCTGACCATTCTAGCGGCAAATCTGCCGCGATAAGCCTTTCGCTGATGGAACCATGGCGGATGGACAGGGCTGACGCGTCGATCAATCCGGCGATTGCGAGTGCCGCAAACGAGGCAACAAAACCCGTCGCTGACAGGTCCATGCGGGCGAGACCAGAAGGTTTCGCAAACATGATTTCGGTCGCACCGCGCAGGTTTTCGACGGCACCATCTTGCCCGGTGGCGCTCACGGTGTTGCAGCCTTCTCGAAATAGCTTTCGATAAAGCGTGCGTAGATCGCCGTCAGCTGATCGAGATCAGCGAGCGCAACTCGCTCGTCCAACTGATGCATGGTTTGGCCCACGAGACCGAATTCTACGACGGGGCAGACGTCTTTGATGAAGCGGGCATCTGATGTGCCACCGCCCGTGGATGTTTCGGGACGCCGCCCGACGACATCTTCCACCGCACTGGCGAGCGAGGCAATCAATGTATCGTCCCGCGTGAGGAAAACGTGACTGGGACGTTCCGTATAGGCGACGTCAAATCGGATGGGTGGGCGTGGGCCATCCGGCAAATCGTGGCGCACATCATTGCTGGTCGCAGCCGCAGACAGCTGCCGATCGATCTCCACTTTTATAGTGTCGGCACTCCAAAGGTTGTTGAAGCGAATGTTGAAGCGCGCCGTCGCCTGCTGTGCGACAACATTGAAAGCTGGATTTCCTATGTCGATAGACGTGACTTCGAGATTGGTCGGCTGAAAATCCTCTGTGCCCGTATCGAACGACTCCGCCATCAACGCGTGGCATAGCGCAACGATACCCCGGGCCGGATTGTCAGCCAGATGGGGATAAGCCGCATGGCCCTGCGTGCCATGAACCGTGATCGTGCCAGAAACCGAGCCGCGGCGGCCGATCTTGATCGCATCGCCCAACTGCTCAGGATTCGTCGGTTCGCCGACGACGCACGCGTCGATTTTTTCTCCACGTTCCACCAGCCAGTCAAGAACGGCGCTCGTGCCGTTGACCGCTGGCCCTTCTTCGTCGCCCGTGATCAAAAAGGAGATGGAGCCTGGGACGGGTTTGCCCGCCGCCAAATGCTGCTCTACGGCGGCGAGGAAGCAGGCAATTCCACCCTTCATGTCTACGGCGCCGCGTCCGATCATCTCTCCATCAACCACCTCGCCTTCAAAGGGGCCACTGGTCCAAGCCGCCTCATCGCCTGCTGGCACGACATCGGTGTGACCGGCAAAACAAAGATTGGGGGATGCTGTACCAAGCCTGGCGTAGAGATTTTCCACGTCCGGGGTGCCGGGCGTGGACGCAATGCGACGCTCCACGGTGAAGCCCAACGGCTCCAGACGCTTTTGCAAAACGGTGAGCGCACCGCCCTCCTCCGGCGTGACAGAAGGGCAGGCAATGAGGTCGCGCAGTAGCGCGGCGGGCGGGGAAAGATCGGTCATGGCCGCCCTTATGCCAGAGCCGCTACGCGCTTCAAGCGGTAGAAGTCACCACGTGGTCAGTCGAAATAGCGCGGCGCGTAGGAGACGCCGGGCAGCAGCATGATCGTCGGCGTTTTCGGCAACGTGCGCAGCGAAAGCACGAGCTGTCGCTCACTGACAGTGCGGACCGGATAACCGTTCAAATGCTGCAGAAAGCGCGGCAGCGCGCCCGCAAAACGCACATGCATGGGCAGGATCACGGAGGACCTGAGTTTGTCCAGCATGGCGCGTGCTGCATCGTGGGACAGTGTTAATCCGCCATCGACCGGGATCATCACCACATCCAGTCGCCCGATCTTTGCAATGTGCTCGTCAGTCAAGCGGTGATGCAGATGACCAAGATGACCGATGCAGAGACCCGCAACCTCGAAGATAAAAATCGAATTGCCGTCCTTCACCGTGCCAAAGCGCAGAATATCTGTGGTCACATTGCGCACCAGGACGTCATTCACCTCGAGCTGATGGTCGGCGGGCTCACCATTTTCGCCCCAGCCCGGCAGTACGGTGCCGATCTTCGGGTCAGGGTTTAGCGTATAGTGGGAGGAATGCGCACGATTCATCGTGACGATCGTGGGCAGCCTAGGGTCCACCGTGTAACCGGCATAGTCCGTCACGATGCGTTCGCCCGAGGCCGTCTCGATCATGTACATCGAGTGGCCTTCATACGAGATCGCCACATCGTATGTGCCCAATTTTCCGGTGGAGGCATACTGCACCGGAACGCCGTCATGCTGCAGATTGTCGGCGACGGCGAGGCAGGTGCTGGGCGGTCGAAAGCCGTTAGCTGACTGCGCAGAAGCAGTGCTCAGGGAGATGACAATGAGGGCGGCGGCGGCAAACAGTCGGAACATGGGAGGCACTCCGGTTGCAACAGGCTCAACGGCAAGCCTATGCCCAAAGCGCGCGTTGCGGAAGGGTGGCGAACATTACCATTTGCCGCCCCGGGATGGGTGCACCGTTTAGCGCTCGTTCCTGTCCTGCCGCCCGAGTTTCGGCTTGCGCTCCCGCTCCGCCTTTTCCTTCGCTTCCTGCCAATCGCGTTCACGGGTCTCGCGGTCCATGCGCAGGCGCAACCGATGCTTGGATGTGCTGTTGGTCGCAGGCGTATCGACGCGCGGCACCGGGGGTGGACCGTAGGCGTTGACTGCCACTTCGCCCTTCCACATCGCCAGGAATATGAGCGCGATCGGCGCGAAACCGGACAAGGGCGTAAAGCTTGCAAAAGCAGCAATCGCGATGATCGACACCCAACCCGGATATCCAATATCCTGAACGCGCTTCCACACAAGCATCAACAGGCACCAGAGCGACACCGGCAGCCCGAGCGCAACCAGAATTGCCGGGCCATCTGTAATGCGTCCGTCCTCATCGCCATAGATGCCGATCAGCAGGAAGATGATGCCGACATAGAACAGCGCCACCGCAAAGAAGCCGATGACATAGGTCTTGCCGCGAATGCGCCCACGCGGCGAAAACAGGGCCCACAGAAGAGAACGTTCGTCGCCAGTTCCTTTAAGTCTCGACATCAGCGCGCCTCCGGCTAGTTCAGCTGGTGGGCGTTCCGGTGCGACCGGACGAGGCCGGCTTTGCAGCAGGTGCAGCACCCACTTTCTGCAGGGTGATGTTGACCGGGTTCGGATAATGGTCGAGCGCCGCGCCCGTGGCAGCATCCACGCCGACACCGATAACGCCTCCAACCACGACGTTTCCGGCAAGGCCTGCCGCGCCGCCACCCTGCACTTTCGTCAGAACCGGCACGGTCTGCGGCTCGTAGCCCGGAGCGGTTGCAGTCACGGTGAACTTGTCCTTGCGCTTCACGATCAGCGTGCAGGGGCTGGACGTGCAGGTGTCGCCGAGGCTCGTCGTCACCTTTGCGTTAGCTGGCGAGTAGTTGATCACCACCGCCTCCGTCGTGCCGCGCGCGATAGAAGCGCAGCCTGTCAGGATGAGCGCAACCAATACTGCACCGGTCATTTTTAACATCGGCATGGCCTCCCGCCCTTCCCATGAAAAAGGCCCGTCCAACTGAACGGGCCCAGCATCATCTGACGTAGCGATCAACGTTTACACAAGTCAATCGCGCAATAGTTCGTTGATACCGGTCTTGGAGCGGGTCTGCTCGTCCACGGTTTTGACGATGACCGCGCAGTAGAGGTTCGGACCCGGTTCGCCGTTGCCCATGGGTTTGGACGGCATAGAACCGGCAACGACCACCGAGTACGGCGGCACTTCGCCATAGCTCACCTCGCCCGTGGCACGGTTAACGATCTTGGTGGACTTGCCGATATAGACGCCCATGCCCAGCACCGAGCCTTCGCGGATGATGCAGCCTTCCACGACTTCCGAGCGCGCACCGATGAAGCAATTGTCCTCAATAATCGTCGGACCGGCCTGCAGCGGCTCAAGCACACCGCCAATGCCGACGCCGCCGGACAGGTGCACATTTTTGCCGATCTGCGCGCAGGAGCCGACCGTCGCCCAGCCATCAACCATGGTCCCATCGTCAACATAGGCACCAAGGTTCACGAAGGATGGCATCAGCACCACGTTCTTGCCGATGTAAGAGCCCTGACGGCAGATGGAGCCCGGGACAGCGCGGAAGCCTGCTGCGCGGAACTGGTTCTCGCCCCAACCTTCAAACTTAGATGGCACCTTGTCCCACCAGGTAGAATTGCCTGAGCCGCCGCCGATGACCTCCATGTCGTTTAAGCGGAAGGACAGCAGCACGGCCTGTTTCAGCCACTGATTCACGTGCCAGGCACCATCGTCGCTACGTTCAGCGACACGGGCGCTGCCATCGTCCAGCATGGACAACGCCTTCTCAACCGCATCACGGACGTCGCCCGTTGTGGAGGTGGAGATGTTGTCGCGATCCTCGAAGGCGGTTTCGATGGTGGGTTGCAGGTCTGCGCTCATGGTGTCGGGCTTTCAGGCTTCTAGAGTTTTCGGGCTTTATAGTGTCGCCTGCGTCAGCGGCAAGCGCGAACGCGGTTTTGACGTGCTTCCACATCGCCGCTATGGCGAATGGTCCGCAAACCGTTTGACCCCGCATCGCCATGGCCTTCGATCCGAACCACCGCTCCCACAATCCGCTGAAGCCTTCTGGCAAGGATCGTGAGCAGGTCAAATCCATCCCGGATACGGCGCAGACGCGCTCGCCTGCCTATCGGCTGGCGTTCGACGATGCGGATTTTATGTGCCGCGAGGAATTGCGGCCCGTGCGGCTGCAGTTGGAACTGCTGAAACCGGAAATGATGCTAAAAGAGGCGGGTATCAAGTCCACTACTGTCCTTTTCGGAGGGGCGCGCATCGCGGAACCGGGCACCGATCCATGGGCGGCGAAGAACGACAAGCAGCGTGAGAGCCTGAAGAAGAGTTCGAAATATTACACCGAGGCGCGAGAGTTCGCGCGGCTGTCGTCGGAAGCGTCGAAATCCACCGGCTTCACCGAATATGTCGTCGTCACCGGCGGTGGGCCGGGGGTGATGGAGGCTGGTTCACGCGGCGCGCTGGATGTCGGCGCGCCCAATATCGGCCTCAACATCGTGCTGCCCCATGAACAGGCACCGAACAGATACGTGACGCCGGAATTCTCATTCAATTTCCACTACTTTGCGATCCGCAAGATGCATTTTCTCATGCGCGCGTCCTCCGTCGCCGTGTTCCCCGGCGGTTTCGGGACGTTGGACGAATTCTTCGAAACGCTAACGCTGATCCAGACCGGCCG
>JBCCRF010000089.1:0-9657 GCA_039208305.1 Pseudomonadota bacterium | reverse complement strand
CATGATCTGCGGCCACGGCAGCCGAAACCAGAATGCGATGAAGGAATTTGCGTCGGTTTCCGAAGGGCTGAAAGGGCGCTTCGGTGATGCGCCGGTGGAGTATGGCTATCTGGAATTTGCCAATCCTGTCATCACCCACGGTCTGGACAAGCTTCGCGATGCAGGCTGCACCAAAGTGCTGGCGGTGCCGGGCATGTTGTTCGCAGCGGGCCACGCAAAGAACGACATCCCTTCCGTTTTGAACACCTATCAGGCGCAAAATCCTGGCATGCAAGTCATCTACGGCCGCGAGCTTGGTGTCGACCTCAAGATGATCCGTGCTGCTGCCGACCGCATTCAGGAAGCGTTGGATACTTCGGACAGCGACGTGCCGCTGCACGAAACGATGCTAATGGTGGTGGGGCGCGGTTCGTCAGACCCGGACGCCAATTCCAACATCAACAAGATCATGCGGATGCTGTGGGAAGGTTTTGGCTTTGGCTGGGGAGAGGTGTGCTATTCCGGCGTGACGTTCCCGCTGGTGGAGCCGGGGTTGGAGCATGCTGCCAAGCTGGGCTACCGGCGCATCGTCGTCTTCCCGTATTTTCTGTTCACCGGCGTGCTCATCAAGCGAATCTATGGCTTCACCGATGAGGTTGCGGCGCGGTATCCCGCTATCGAGTTTCTAAAGGCGGGATATCTCGGCAACCACGATCTGGTGTTGTCCACTTTTGTCGATCGTGTGAACGAAATCGAAGCCGGGCAGAACGTGATGAACTGCCAGATGTGCAAGTATCGTGAGCAAGTGCTGGGTTTCGAGGATCAGGTGGGGTTGGCGCAGGAAAGCCATCACCACCACGTCGAGGGTATTGGTGGTGGGCTGGAGAATTGCCCCTGCAACGGCGATTGCGATGCCTCTTGCCGTGACGAGGCGTTTTGCAAAGAGCATGACCTGAAATGGACGCCGCTCCACGCACACGATCACAGCCATGATCATGGACACGGCCACAATCACGACCACGCTCATTCCCACGGGCACGACCACCATCACCACCCGTATCCCCATGCGGACCACCCGTTGGGGCCCAAGAGCATGACGCGCACGAGCCCAAACCTGAACAAGACCTGATGCCGCTCTACGACCGCCACGTAATCGTCGACTGGTCTGCGGCCAACGCGCCGAAGAAGGGGCGGGACTCTATCTGGATGTGCAGCATGGAGATTGCGGGCAGCCAGATGCGGGAAACCTCGCTGGACAATATCGCCACCCGTGATCAGGCCATGCAGCGTCTCAGCGCGATGATTGATGACGCATTGGCGGCGAATAAGCGGCTGTGCATCGGGCTGGATTTCGCATTTGGTTACCCGCGCGGTGGTGCAAAGCGGATGACAGGCCAATCACGCTGGGACGAGGTGTGGACGCACCTCGCCGCGCAGGTTGAGGATGACGACACCAATCGCTCCAATCGCTTCGATCTCGCGGCGCGTCTGAACCGCGAGAAATTTGACGGTCTGGAGGGCCCGTTCTGGGGTCTGCCGAATGGGCATAACGGACGCTATCCCGGCCTCGGCCCCAAGCGACCGACCTACGACACGCTGCCCGAGCGTCGTCTGGTGGAAAGCAAGGTTCCGCGGGCGCAGCCCGTGTGGAAGTTGGCCTATACCGGCTCCGTCGGTAGCCAGACCATACTGGGCATCGCACGGCTGGCAGCATTACGTCAGCGTTTCGGACCGAAACTCGCGATCTGGCCGTTTGAGACGCAATTTACGGAGAAGCTGGACGCGCCGATCCTCATCACCGAGGTCTATCCATCGCTGATGGCCGCACGGGCAGAGGGTAATTTGCCGAAAGATGCCATTCAGGTGCGCACGCTATGCAGCCGCTTCGCGGGATTGGACAGCCGTGATGGCTTTGCGGAGCACCTTGCCTGCCCGTCATCGCTGACGGACGATGAGCGAAAGCTAGTGCTGGCCGAAGAGGGCTGGATCGTCGGCGCAGCGACCGGTCTCGCCGACCCGGACAAGGCCGGCATCGTCCCGGCGATGCGGCGGCTGACAAATAAGCCGCAGCCGGTCCATATCGCGCGTCGATCAATGGACTATGAGGCAAGCCCTACCGCTATCTACCGCGCGTCTTTCGAAGAAGTGCAACAGGATGAGAGGCTAGCGAAGCTCTCCGGCAATATGCGGACCCTCGCGACGCGGCTTATCCATTCCTGCGGCATGCCGGATATTGTGGACGAACTCGATTGGTCGAAGGGTGCTGCGGCGGCGGGCAAGGTGGCGCTGCAACGCGGCGCGGCCATCTATTGCGACGTGGAAATGGTACGAAACGCGATCATTTCCAAGAACCTGCCATCGCTGAATCCGCTCGTCTGCACCTTGAATGACGCAGGCGTGGCGGAGCACGCAACGACGATCTCGAACACTCGCTCCGCGGCTGCCGTTGATTACTGGGGAGAGGAACTGCATGGCGGCATCGTAGCGATTGGCAACGCGCCGACCGCGCTGTTCCGCTTGCTGGAGCGGTTGAAGGAAACCGGCGAAAGGCCGGTTTTGATCGTCGGTATTCCGGTTGGTTTCGTCGGCGCGGTTGAATCCAAACGAGCGCTTGCGGAGTCAGGCCATCCTTACATCACTGTCCACGGCAGGCGGGGCGGCTCGGCTATGGCAGGCGCCGTGGTGAACGCGCTGGCGGGAGGGCTGAACTGATGGCGGATGACCGCAGCAACCTGTCCATGGGCATGCTGGCCAACGGCTGGTACGGACTGACCTTCGGCATACTGGTGGGCCTGTTGATGCGTGCGCCGGGGCCGGACGCGGTCGCACCTGCCTTCGCGATCAATTTGTGCGTGATGGCAGCGCTGTGGCTGGGAATCGCGATTGCAAATCCAACCAGCCGCGCGCGCGCCTACGCGGATATCGCGGTGGCCACCTTCACCTTCGTTCTGGTCGCGATTGCACTGCGCACAGAGCCGATGTTTATGGTGCCGGGCTTTTTGGTGCAGGCGTGGTGGAGCATCCAGCACCGCTCCGTCGGTTATGGGGTCATTGGTCCGGTCTGGTTTTTGATCTTTGCGAGCGCTGCCAATCTTGGCTTCGCTGCCTCGCTGCTGGCGCTTCTCACGGTCTTCTGATGGTCGAACCGTGGCTTCAAATCATTGGTATCGGTGAAGATGGCATGGCCGGGCTTGCATCGCCTGCCCGCGAGGCATTGGAGCGTGCCGAGGTCATCATCGGTGGTGACCGCCATCACAGCCTCGCGCCCAACATCCAGGCGGAACGGATGCGGTGGCCTTCTCCGTTTGACGCCATGATCGATACGATCAAGGCCCAGCGCGACCGCAAACCTGCCATTCTCGTGACGGGCGACCCGCTTTGGTATTCGGTGGGCGCGCGCATTCTGAAGGCCATTTCGGCGGAGGACATCCGTTTTCACCCGCAGCTTTCTGCCTTCCAATGGGCGGCGTGCCGGATGGGATGGAGCCTTGCCGACTGTGAAACGGTGACAGTGCATGGTCGTGCTGCTTCGCAACTGCTGCCGCACCTCGCGCCGAACAATCGTATCCTGTTGCTGACGAAGGATGCAACTACACCCTCTACAGTGGCTGCGATGCTCGCTGATCACGGCTTCGGTGCAAGCCGCATCGCAGCGCTCGCAGCCCTAGGTGGAGAGGCCGAGCAACGCTTAGAGGGGCTTGCAGAAGCCTGGTCCCACGATGTGCCGGACTTTCACACGCTTGCTGTCGAATGCATCGCCGGACCGGACGCCCGCTGGTATCCGCGCGGTGGTGGGTTGCCCGATGATGCCTTCGTCCATGACGGGCAGATGACCAAGCAAGATGTGCGGGCGGTGACGCTTGCGAAGCTCGCACCTTATCCTGATGCCGTATTGTGGGACATCGGTGCAGGCTGTGGCTCAGTCAGCATCGAATGGATGAGGGCAGCCCGGGGAGCGATAGCCCATGCTATCGAACCGAAACCCGAACGACGGGCCATGATCGCGGAGAATGCGGTCTCCTTGGGAACCGAGAAGATTGCGGTCATCAATAACAAGGCGCCTGATGCCTGCGACGACCTGCCGATGCCGGACGCGGTGTTTATCGGCGGAGGCGCGACGACAGCAGGTGTCTTCGAAAAAGCTTGGGAAGCCTTGCGACCCGGAGGACGACTGGTGGCCAACGGCGTGACGCTCGAAACTGAAGCTCGCCTCGCTGAGCTTCAGGCGGAACACGGTGGTGATCTCGTGCGTCTCGCCGTCCAAAAAGCGGAAGCTGTCGGTCCTTATCGCGGCTGGCGCGCGGCCATGCCAGTCACCCAATGGTGCGTTATCAAACCTATGGGAGAGGGCGCATGACGGGCACGCTATATGGTCTCGGCGTTGGCCCCGGCGATCCTGAACTGCTGACGCTGAAAGCGCATCGCATCCTCACCGCCGCGCCGGTGGTGGCCTATCCTGCACCGGATGATGGCGTGAGTTTTGCACGTTCCATCGTTGCCGAATTTCTGCGGGACGAGCAGATCGAGTTCCCGATCATCGTGCCGATGCGGGTCGAGCGGTTTCCGGCAAAAGATGTTTACGATCAGGCAGCTGCCGGAATCGCTTCGCATCTTGATTCCGGGCGAGACGTGGCCGTGCTGTGCGAAGGTGATCCGTTTTTCTACGGCTCCTTCATGTATCTTTACGAACGATTGTCCGGCAACTATCCGGTACAGACCGTCCCGGGGGTGTCGTCGTTGATGGCGTCCGCTGCGCAATTGGGCCGGCCGCTCGCTGCGCGCAACGATGTGCTCACCGTGGTGCCCGGGCCAAGCGATGACGAGACCATCCGGCATCACTTGAAAAGCGGGGATGCGCTGGCTTTCATCAAGGTCGGGCGTCATCTGGAGCGCTTGAGGGGGCTTATCGAAGAGTGTGGGATGACAGATCAGGCGGCCTATCTAGAGCGGGTCACATTACCCGCCGAGCGCATCACGCCGCTGGCTGATGTGCCGCCGGGTGCTGCCCCTTACTTCTCAATCATCCTGATCTACCGGGGTGCGGAAGGATGGATCGGCGATCTGCCGGTTCCGGAAACCGGGGCAAGTGCATGAGCGGCAAGCCTGTCATCGTTGCAGTGACCGACGCGCCGATCCTTGCGCGCCTGAAGGATGTGACAGCGGGTGAGGTGCATGGTCTGTCGCATCGTGTCGCTGAGCCCGACGAGTCCTTTTCGCAAGCCGGCGAACATGTTCGGGCGCTGTTTGAGGCAGGGCGCACCATTGTTGCCGTTTTGGCGACTGGAGCAGTGGTGCGGTTGCTCGCACCCGTGTTGGGCTGCAAGCAGGATGATCCGCCGGTTGTGGTCGTTGCCGAAGATGGGTCCAGCGTCGTTCCGCTGTTGGGCGGCCACCACGGGGCCAACCAGATGGCGCGCGTAATCGCTGAAGCCTTGGGCGGCCATGCGGCGATAACGACTGCGGGCGATCTTC
The DNA here is from genome assembly GCA_039208305.1 of Pseudomonadota bacterium. GTDB lineage: Bacteria > Pseudomonadota > Alphaproteobacteria > Rhizobiales > Rhizobiaceae > Pseudahrensia. The sequence continues at coordinate 4,206 of JBCCRF010000089.1, read as the reverse complement.
GCTTCGGGGTCGCTCTCGATCATCCGTCTGCGCCCTGGGTTCTGTCAAACCCCGAGCAGGCAAAAGACGTTATGGCAGCCTGTCTTGCCGGAGCGTCTGTCAGGCTAGATGGTGCTCTTGCAAGTGATGCGGACTGGGTTCGCGACAGTGACCTGATGTTCCAAGACGGTGCTGGCATTCGTCTGACGTTTGACAACAGCGTGATAGTGCCAAGATCCAATCAGCTTCTCTACCGCCGCCGCGATACCGTCCTCGGCCTTGGTTGCGAGCGGGGTGCGCCACTCGAACAGGTTCGTGCACTCGCTGTAGAAGCCTTACAGAAGGCCGATTTGGACCGCGACGCGTTGGCGGCTCTAGCCACGATCGATTTGAAGGCCGACGAGGCCGCGTTGAACCAAATTGCAGAAGAATGGGGCCTTCCGCTTCGCCTCTTTTCAGCCCACCGGCTGGAACAGGAAACACCGCGTCTCGCCAACCCGTCCGACATCGTGTTCGCGGAGGTTGGCTGCCACGGAGTGGCGGAGGCAGCGGCGCTTGCCAGTGTCGGTGAGAGGGGCCAATTGGTGCTGCCCAAGATCAAATCAGCGCGGGCCACGGCAGCGCTCGCCAAGGGGGACGCGATGGCAGTTCAGGAATTGGCTGCGTACGGCGACAGTCGAGCGCGCGGCAAGTTGTTTGTGGTGGGCATCGGCCCCGGCAAAGACGAATGGCGTTCGCCAGAGGTCACGGCAATGATCGCGCAGGCGACCGATCTCGTTGCTTATTCGCTCTATCTCGATCTCCTCGGCTCTCTGGTCGAGGGCAAGACGCGCCACGATTTCGATCTGGGCGCGGAAGAGGATCGGGTTCGCCACGCCATGGAACTGGCCAGGCAGGGCAAGGATGTGGCACTGGTCTGCTCCGGTGATGCGGGCATCTACGCTATGGCGACGCTGGTGTTTGAGTTGCTGGATGATGGCGATTTGTCGGACGCGGCGCGGCGCATCGATGTACAGGTGTCGCCTGGCATATCTGCACTGCAGGCCGCCGCCGCACGTACCGGCGCGCCGCTGGGGCACGATTTCTGCACCATTTCTCTGTCCGACCTGCTGACACCGTGGGACATGATCCAGAAGCGCGTGAGAGCGGCGGCGGACGGTGATTTCGTCATCGCGTTCTACAACCCTGTCTCCCGCCGCCGTCGTACCCAATTGGCTTGGGCGCGAGATGTTCTGCTGGAGCAACGCGGGGTGGATGCCCCAGTCGTGCTAGCGACCAATCTGGGTCGCGAGGGTGAGATCGTCCGCATCGTGCCACTTGGCGAGTTGCAGGTAGACGATGTGGACATGCTCACCGTCGTCATCGTCGGCTCCAGCGACAGCCGCGTGGTGACCACGGGCGAGGGGAAGAGTTTCGTTTACACGCCGCGTGGTTATGCGGCCAAGGAAACATCACGCATCGGGGGTGCAGCATGACCGTTTATTTCATCGGTGCCGGGCCGGGCGCGCCGGACCTGATTACAGTGCGTGGATTGCGGCTGATCGAAAATTGCCCGGTTTGTCTCTATGCTGGATCATTGGTGCCAGAGGAGATCGTAGCCGCTGCGCCAAACGACGCCTTGGTGATGGATACCGTGCCGATGCATCTCGACGCGATCATCGATGAAATTGCGAAAGCCCATGAAGCGGGAAAGGATGTGGCCCGTGTTCATTCAGGCGATCCTTCGATCTACGGCGCAACGGCTGAGCAGATGCGGCGGCTGGATGCGCTGAACATCGACTATGAAGTGGTGCCCGGAGTTCCGGCTTTCGCAGCAGCGGCGGCATCCATGAAAACCGAACTCACCCTGCCGGAGATTGCCCAGACCGTGATCGTCACCCGCACCGGCATGAAGGCGTCCTCCATGCCCGAGGGGGAACAACTGGAGGTGCTGGGCCAATCCGGCGCAACGCTCGCGATCCATCTGTCCATCCGCAATCTCGTCTATATCCGTGAGGCGCTCGCCCCTCATTATGGTGACGATTGCCCCGTGGTCATCGCTTATCGCGCGACGTGGCCGGACGAGCTTTATATCCGGACAACATTGGCAGGGATGAAAGACGCTGTACGCGAGGCGAAGATCACCCGCACGGCTCTCATCATGGTTGGCCCCGTCCTCGGTGATGTGGAGTTTCGCGATAGCGACCTCTACAACAAAGACTATTCCCATGTGCTGCGGAACGGCGGCAAGAAAAAGCGCGAGGCGGCGTAGGCCGATGACCGACAAGAGGCGGGTTCTGATTACGGGCGCTGCCGGCGGCATAGGCCTCGCGCTTGTCGAATATTTCGAGCACAAGGGGTTTCATGTTCTCGTCCACGTGCGCGATCAGGAGCGTTCCGAACGTCTTGTCGGCAACGATGACCGGACGGCGGTTTGGGGCGATCTGACCAAGCCGGAAGAGATTGATCTTCTGGCGAAGCAGGTGATCGCCGCCGGTCGCCTCGACTGGCTGGTGCACAATGCGGGTATTCTTACGACCAGCAAACACGAGGGTGGTCACGGCGTCGGACTTCAGGGCGAGGTCAACGTGCTGGCACCTATCGTACTGACCCGCGCACTTGCGGCGCATATGCAAGACACATCCGACGATCCGGTGGTGACGGTGGTGTCGTCGTCAGCCGCCAATATGGCGCGGTCCGATGACTATGCCGTGCTGGCGAAGCCTGATGGTTCTGCACTTTTCGGTCACTACGGAATTTCAAAATCTGCAGCCAACGCGGCTGTGATCCGTCTCGCACAGGAGTTTCCGGCGCTGCGTGTCTATTCGACGGAACCCGGTTTCGTGAAGACGGACATGACAGCGGGCAACTCCCACATGCCTACGCCCCTGAGACTAGCCTCTCGCGTGATTGCCTCGACACCGGAGCGGGCTGCACGGCGCTGCTTTGCCTATCTGCTGGAAAACAGCCCAATGTCCGGATCGGTCATCCAGAAGGGCAAGGTGATGCGAGACGGCAAGAATGCTTGGCGCACGGACATGGCGCAGAAGAGTCTCGCGGAATTGCTGAGGGTGGCTGGACTGCCGACCTAGCTGCTTGTCGGACGCGCGATCATCACGACAGGCACGCGTAGCATGCGTGCCGCTTCTATCTTGGCATAAGCTCCTTTGCCGCCTGAGTTGCGGCAGATAATCGTGTCCACGTTTTTCGACCTCAGAAATGCAGCTTCCTCCTCCGCTTTGGCCGAAGGCCGCGCCAGCATGAGTTCATGATCGGCGAAGGGCAGGGGTGCCGCAGGCGGGTCGATCATGCGGATGATGAAACGGACGTCGTCGCGATTAGAGAAAGCGGATATGTGCTGTGATCCCAGGGCGAGCAGCACGGTCGAGCCAGGGCGCAGGCTTTCCGCAGCGGTATTGAGGTCTGGGACGATGCGCCAATTGTCGCCATCGACCGCATCCCACGGCGGTCGTTGATGTTGCTCAAAGAGGATACCAGTAGTCTGCGCCGCCATTGCAGCATGTCGGCTGATCTGTTCGGCAAAGGGATGCGTCGCGTCAATCAGTCGGGTGATGCGGTTTTCGGTGATCCAATGCGCAAGCCCCTCTGGCCCGCCGAAACCACCGATCCGCAGTTTGCCCTCGACTTCGCGTGGCTCCTTGGTTCGTCCGGCGAGAGAGGTCGTCACGTCATGACCTTGCGCGACCAGCTTGGCCGCCAGCGCAACGGCTTCGCGTGTTCCGCCCAGCAGCAATATGCGCTCAGCTTTCACGGGCCAGCACCTCGCCCTGTCGATCAACGATCAGAATTTCGACGTCGACCGGCGCGCCGCGCAACACACCTTTGGCGGTTTCGAGTGCCTGTTTTGCGACCTCGCGGGGCAGGTCGATTTCCATGGATTGCGCGATGGTGAGCACTTCAGCAGCGGTGTTCGCTGCGAGGATCTGATCGCCGACGATCTTCTTCATGGCAAGGCTTGGCATGTCAGCGATCAGTCGGTCGACGCGACCGGCCAGCCACATGAAGTCCACCTGGCTGCGCCCGGAATGCAGGTCCAGCGCGCCTTGGGCGAGTTTTGTAAATTTGGCGAAACCGCCCGCCAGAGTTATCGCGGGCAGGGGGTGTTCGCGCAGGTATTTCAGTAGGCCACCGGCGAAATCCCCCATGTCAAGAAGGGCGGTTTCCGGCAGGTTGTAGATGCGTTGCGCGGCGTCTTCTGAAGTCGATCCAGTTGCAGCGATTACGCGT
>JBCCRF010000088.1:0-9675 GCA_039208305.1 Pseudomonadota bacterium | reverse complement strand
GGCGGATGACGCGCTGCGCCTTGCCCAGCGCATAGACGCCGACAATATGCGCGCTGCCCGGAAACTGTTTCACGGAAGCGAGCAACTTCTCCACCTCGCCCGCCGTGTCCGGATGGCGGAAGACGGGCAGCGCGAATGTGGCTTCCGTGATGAAAGCGTCGAGCCTGCCCGGCACCGGCTCGAAGCCTTCGCAGGAGGGGTCGCGGCGGCGCTTGTAGTCGCCTGACGCGACGATGCGGCAGCCGTTCTTTTCCACCAAGATCTGCGCCGAACCTAGCACATGACCTGCGGGCCAGTAGCCGACGGTGACGCCGTTTATCTCGAAGGTCTCTCGCCACTCCGCCGGGATGGGCGTCTCGCAATGATCTGCGCCATAGCGGATCGCCATGATGTCCAGCGTGCGCTGCGTCGCCCACACCGTGCCGTGACCGGAGCGGGCGTGGTCCGCATGCCCATGGGTGATCAGTGCACGCTCCACCGGGGCCACCGGGTCGATGTAGAAATCGCCGGGCGGGCAATAAAGACCCCTGGGAGTAGGATGGAGCAGATTATCGGGTTTCACGGGTGTCGCGTCTGACCAAAGATGAAAGAGGAAACGGGCGGTGGGCGCATTCGTTGCCAGCTTGACGCCAAGATGGTCACGACGTCAAAACCGCACACGAGTTTTCTTTGCGGACATAGCCCATGGCAGACCCCCGCCTGATCGTCGCTCTCGACGTTCCATCCGTCGCCGATGCGCGTCTTGCAATCGATACGCTGGGCGATGCGGTCTCCTTCTATAAGATCGGGCATCAGCTCTGCTACGCGGCGGGGCCGGAGAACGGGTTGCTGCTCGCGCAGGAACTGGCGGATGCGGGCAAGGACGTATTTCTCGATCTGAAACTGCTGGACATCGACAACACGGTGGCGAAGGGCGTGGAGAGCGTCTCCGCCATGGGCGTGAAGATGCTCACGCTCCACGCCTACCCGAAAGCCATGCGCGCGGCGGTGGAGGCGCTGGGCGACAACGATCTCACACTGCTCGGCGTCACCGTTCTCACCTCCATGGACGATGCCGATCTGGTGGAGGCCGGTTACGCCCAGAACGCCGCCAATCTTGTGCTCACCCGCGCCCATCAGGCCCGTGTGGCCGGTATGGGTGGTCTGGTTGCCAGCGCGCTGGAAGCGGCAGCCATCCGATCCGCCGTCGGGCCGGATATGGCTGTGGTTACTCCGGGCATTCGTCCTGCCGGTGCCGATGCAGGCGACCAAAAGCGCGTCGTAACCCCTGCTGATGCATTGGCCGCCGGTGCCTCGCATCTGGTCGTCGGTCGCCCGATCATGGCCGCCGCGGACCCACGCGGTGCGGCGCTGAAAATCGCAGAAGAGATGAGCACGGTTTAGAGGAGACCACCCATGCCCAAAGCCTATTGGATTGCCCGCGTCGACGTGAAGGACGCCGACCGCTACCCCGATTACGTTGCCACCGCAAAACCCGCTTTCGAGCGTCACGGGGCGAAATTTCTGGTGCGTGGCGGTGCGGTAGAGGACCTCGAAGGCCCCGGTCGCGCCCGCAATGTGGTCATCGAATTCGCCTCCATGGAAGAAGCGCTCGCCTGCTACAATTCGGCTGAATATCAGGAAGCGGTGAAGATCAGACAGGCCGCAGCCGACAGCGAATTGATCCTTGTGGAAGGCGTTGAATAGACGTCGAAAGCGCCATTTTGCGACGGTTTGCGACAGGATTTCGGCCCATTTTTCTTGAACGACGGGAACTAATTCCTACGTAAAGGTCAACGGAGAGCCCGTCCTTCATCATCATTGGGCCGACCGACCATCTCGACGGAAAGGGTTCGTCTCACATGACAAATGCACTCATTCGCCCCGCTTGGACGCCGGCCACAATCGCGCTGATGATCATCGGTTTCATGATCTTCTGGCCGCTTGGCCTTGCCATGCTGGCCTATATCGTTTTCGGCGACCGGCTCGACAAATTTAAAGCCGATGCGAACGACGTCGCCGACAAGGCCGCGTCCTTCGTGAAGTCGCCGCAGTTTGGCTCAGGCCTTGCTGGTGGTCGCACCGGCAATGTCGCCTTCGACGACTGGCGTGAAACTGAACTGAAGCGCCTGCATGAAGAGCGCATCAAGCTCGACAATATGCGCGCAGAGTTCGACGACTACGCCCGCGAGCTGCGCCGCGCCAAAGATCAGGAGGAGTTTGAATCCTTCATGGCAGCCCGTGCCACGGAAGTGGACAACGAAGCACCGGCCAAGCCGGTCAAAGCCACCAAGAAGGTGAAGTCCTACGGCGGAAAAACAGTTCCCGGCGTGTAAACGCAGCAGACAGAGCGTTTAGGTCGGGAAAGGGATAACAGGATCTCCAGCCTGAACCATCCCACCGAAGGCCCGCAGCGATGCGGGCCTTTTTTGTTGCGCCGCGGTCGAATCGTGTAGACACACCGCCAACAAGGGGAGGGTCACATGCTGTCACTGCTGAAGAAGCGCCCCGCCCCGAAAGGCGGGCGGGTGGAGCGCTGGACGCTGCTGGAGATCGACGGGCGCACCGTCGATGTGAAGATTGTCGAGAACCCCAGCACCTCTCGTTTGACGCTGCGGCTGGTGCCTGCTGCGAACACGCAGGAAAGCCTCAAGGTCACCGTCCCCCCCGGCACACCGGACCACGCGATTGATCGGTTCCTTGCCAAGAACAAGGGCTGGGCTGCTGCCCGTCTGGCGCGACTGCCTGAAGTGATCCGTATTGTGGATGGCGCGACGATTCCCTTGCGTGGCGAACCTCACCGCATCGTCCATTCCGGCATAGGACGCGGTGTCGTGTCGGTTGGAATGGAAGACGATGGAAAGGTCATCCGCGTCTTCGGTGACCCAAAATTTCTACCCCGCAAGGTAGCCGACTTTCTGAAGCGTCAGGCCAAGCAAGATTTGCAGAAGGCGGTGACGCGCCATGCGGCGTCGCTGGGTGTGAAGCCGAAGAGCATCACCATGCGCGATACGACATCCCGCTGGGGATCGTGCTCGTCCTCCGGCGCGCTCAACTTCTCCTGGCGTATCGTCCTCGCCCCGCCCGTGGTGCTGGACTACCTCGCCGCCCACGAGGTCGCCCATCTGCGCGAGATGAATCACTCGGACCGCTTTTGGGCGCTGGTGGAAGAGATTTGTCCTGACATGGAAGCGCACAAGGCATGGCTACGCGCCCATGGCTCTAAGCTGCATGCGGTGACGCCATGACAGTCGATGTCAAGATTTGCGGCCTCTCCACTGTAGAAGCAGTGAAAGTCGCCCGTGACGAAGGTGCGAGCCATCTGGGCTTCATCTTTTTCGAGAAGTCTCCGCGCAATGTGTCCGCCGAACTGGCCCGCGATCTGGTCGCACATAAGGGTCGAGCAAAATCAGTTGCGGTGTCTGTCAATGCTGATGATGTAGCGCTGGATCACATCGTCACCACCATGCAGCCCGACATGCTGCAGCTTCACGGAGGCGAAAGCCAAGAGCGGGTGCGAGAGGTGAAGGCGCGATTCGGCCTGCCTGTCATCAAGGCGCTCGCGGTTTGTGATGCGGGTGATCTGCAGAAAGCTGCCACCTATAATGGCGTCGCAGATCTGCTGCTTCTCGATGCAAAACCACCCAAGGGCGCGGACCTTCCCGGCGGCAATGGTGTCACCTTCGACTGGTCTCTACACGATGAGCTCGCCACCACAACGCCGGTACTCCTCTCTGGCGGCATAGGCACACACAATATTGATGACGCTCTCGCAGCCCTGCGCGGCAACGCGTCTCTGATCGGTATCGATCTTTCATCTGGCGTGGAAAGCACCCCCGGTGTTAAGGACACGGGCGCGATCGCTGCCCTGCTGCAGCGCATCCGCACCGCCTGACCCTTCCGCCTACCGACCCGGAGCCGCCGCCATGAATGTGCAAGCCCCCAACTCGTTCAAGACCGCACCGGATGAGGAAGGTCGTTTCGGCCTCTATGGCGGGCGCTTCGTGGCTGAAACGCTCATGCCCAACATCCTGGAACTGGATGAGGCGTATCAGGCGGCCAAGAAGGACAAGGCCTTTCTCGACGAGCTGGCCTATCTCAACAAACACTACACCGGTCGCCCCAGCCCGCTCTATTTTGCCGAGCGGCTGACCGAGCATCTGGGTGGCGCGAAAATCTACTTCAAGCGCGATGAGCTGAACCACACCGGTTCCCACAAGATCAACAATTGCCTGGGGCAGATCCTGCTCGCCAAGCGCATGGGCAAGACGCGGTTGATCGCGGAAACGGGCGCTGGCCAGCACGGTGTGGCGTCCGCTACCGTGGCCGCGCGCTTCGGCTATCCCTGCCTCGTCTATATGGGCGCAAAGGATGTGCATCGTCAGTCGCCTAATGTGTTCCGCATGAAACTGCTGGGGGCGGAAATTGAAAGCGTCACCGCCGGTGCCGGCACGCTGAAGGACGCGATGAACGAGGCGCTGCGCGATTGGGTGACGAATGTCGAGAACACCTATTACTTGATCGGTACTGCTGCCGGCCCGCACCCCTATCCGGAGCTCGTGCGCGACTTCCAGTCCGTTATCGGCAAGGAAACGAAAGAACAGATGATGGAAGCCGAAGGCCGCCTGCCGGATATGCTAGTGGCCTCCGTCGGCGGCGGCTCCAATGCCATCGGTCTGTTCCACCCGTTCCTCGACGATGATGCGGTGCAGATCGTCGGCGTGGAAGCCGGTGGAAAGGGACTGGAAGGCGACGAGCATTGCGCGTCCCTCACCGCAGGCTCCCCCGGTGTCCTCCATGGCAACCGCACCTACCTGCTGCAGACGTCGGAAGGCCAGATCGAAGAAGGCGCGTCCATCTCTGCCGGTCTCGACTATCCAGGCATCGGCCCGGAACACTCCTGGCTGAAGGACACGGGCCGCGTGGAATATGTGCCGATCATGGATGATGAAGCGCTGGAGGCCTTCCAGCTGCTCTGCCGTCTTGAAGGCATCATCCCCGCGCTGGAACCCAGCCACGCGCTTGCCGAAATCGTCAAACGCGCACCGGGTATGGACAAGGACCAGATCATCGTGATGAACCTCTGCGGCAGGGGCGACAAGGACGTCTTTACGGTCGGTGAAGCCCTCGGCGTCGAGATGTAGGCGAAAAGAACAGACATGACCCAACGCATGACTGCCCGCTTTGCGAAGCTGGCCGAAGACAATCGCCCGGCTTTCGTGACCTATTTCATGGGCGGTGACCCTGACATGGAAACGTCGCTCGAGATTATGAAAGGCCTGCCCGAAGCGGGTGCCGATATTATCGAATTGGGTATGCCGTTCTCCGACCCGATGGCGGACGGGCCCGCTATTCAGGCGGCCGCGAAGCGCGCCCTGGCAGACGAACAGAACCTGCCGAAATGCTTCGAGATGGTACGCGCCTTTCGCGAACACGATAACGAAACGCCCATTGTGGTGATGGGTTATTACAACCCAATCTACATCTACGGAACAGATCGTTTTCTTGATGAAGCGAAAGCGGCCGGTATCGATGGCATGATCGTCGTGGACCTGCCGCCGGAGATGGACGAAGAGTTGTGCATCCCAGCACTGGAACGCGATCTGAATTTCATTCGCCTCGCCACCCCAACGACCGACGCCAAGCGCTTGCCCAAGGTGCTCTCCAACACGTCGGGTTTCGTCTACTACGTGTCGATCAACGGCATCACCGGCTCCGCCGCGCCCGACCCGAAGGCGGTAGAGGCATCGGTCGCCCATATTAAGGCCAATACCGATCTTCCCATCTGTGTCGGTTTTGGCGTGTCGAATGCTGAACAAGCCGCACCCATCGGGCGCGCGGCAGATGGTGTCGTGGTGGGGTCCGCCATCGTGAAGGCCATCGCTGACAGTCTGGAGGACGGCAAGGCAACGACGCATACCGTGAGCAATGCGCTGGACGTTGTGTCGAGCATCGCGGAAGGCGTGCGCGGCGCGCGAGCCTAAGACGCGCAACGGGATTGCGGAGCATATCGAAATCCTCCTAACGTCCTCCAATGACTGACGCATTCTCTTACCCACCACCCTCTCGCAAACTGCGCATCGGTTTCGTCGGTGGCGGGCGTGGCGCACTGGTGGGCGAGTGGCACGCCATGGGCGTTCGCATGTCGAACCGATGGGACATCGTGGCGGGTGCGCTGTCATCACGCCCAGACGTCGCTGCTGCCTCCGCCGCTGACTGGGGGATCGCGCTGGAGCACAGCTACGCAAGTTATGAAGAGATGGCGGAGGCGGAAGCGGCCCGCGAGAATGGCATCGATGCGGTCGCCATCTGCACGCCGAACCACACCCATGCGCCTATCGCAAAGGCCTTCATGGAAGCGGGCATCGCCGTGATCTGCGACAAGCCCATGACCGCCCATTGGGCGGAGGCGGAAGACCTCGCGGTCGCGGCGCTATCTGGTGACCACTTCTTCGCCGTCACTTATCCCTACATCTTTCACGCCATGGCGCGGCAGGCACGGGCCATGGTTGCGGCGGGCATGATAGGTGCGGTGCGGCAGGCTCATGTCGAATATGTGCAGGAACACGCCGCCGGACCGAAGGGCGAAGGCACAGGCCGCTGGCGCGATGACCCGCAGAAGTCTGGGCGCACAGGCGTGACCGGAGATATCGGCACCCACGCCTTTCATCTCCTCACGCATATCGCTGACCGTCCAGCGCGGAGACTATCGGCCCGCTTCCACCAATGCGGCGCAGCGACGGGGTTGGAAGATACAGCACTCATGCAGCTTGAGTTGGAGGGCGGCGTTCCTGCGACGCTCTGGTGCACCCAAGCCGCGCCGGGCAATGCCTGCGGTCTGCGTTTGCGCATCTACGGAGAGAGTGGCGGCATCGAGTGGGATCAACAGGAACCGGAGACGCTGCGCTACACGCCTATCGGCGAGGCCACCCGCATCATCTCCCGTGGAAAGGGCGGCGGCATGTTACCGGAAGCCGAAAAGCTCACGCGGCTACCGCGCGGTCATGCGGAAGCTCTGCCGGATGCATGGTGCAACCTCTACACCGAGATCGCCGTGGCGCTTGACGCGAAGCTGAACGGCGTAACCCTCGACTCTGGCACAGTGCTCGTGCCGGATGTGGCGGATGGCGCGCGCGGCGTCTTCTTCGCCGAAGCCGCTGCCGACAGTGCCGCATCCGATGGAGCCTGGCAGGACTGCTGGTGGGAACCGCAGACATGAATGATCCACATTTCATGGTGCTCGGCCGGGCTGGCCTCGACCTCTATCCCGATCCGCCTGGCACGAAAATAGAGGACGCCCCCACTTTCACTTCTGCGCTCGGGGGTTCGTCGGGCAACATCGCCGCCGGGCTCGGTCGCCTCGACTCCCGCGTCTCGCTTCTGGGGCGTGTGTCGGATGATGCGGTGGGGCAATATACGCTCAAGCAGTGTGCTGCCTACGGCATCAACACCGACAATGTGGTGGTGGAGCGCAGCGAGGTTCGCACCACTCTCGCCTTATCAGAAACCCGCACGGGCGATACGCAGACCGTCATCTACCGCAACGACGCCGCCGATCTGAACCTCCAGGCGGCGGATGTGGAATGGGTGGAGTGGGAGAGCGTCGACGCGCTCATCTTCACCGGCACGTCGCTGGCAAAGGAGCCGTCCCGCAGCGCGACACTGGCGGCCGTCGAACTGGCCAAAGCGCATGACGTGACGGTGTTTTTTGACATCGACTATCGGGCTTACAGCTGGGAATCGGAAGAAGAAGCCGCGCGGATTTGCGACGAAGCGGCCCACGCGTGCCATGTCACGGTGGGCAACGATGATGAATTTGGCCTTCTTGCAAGACGATATGAAGCAGGGCGAGACCATGCTGAAGAAATGGCCCAGCAAGGACGCATCTGCGTTTACAAGCGGGGGGCCGATGGGTCGATGACGTTTGACGGACGAAATGGCGACCGTTTTGAGACCGGCATCTATCCCGTCACCGCCATCAAACCCACCGGCGCGGGCGATGCTTTCATGGCGAGTTTCGCGCATAATTATGTGCGCGGAGTAGACCTTCGCACCTGTGTGGCTCGCGGTTCCGCCGCCGCTGCCATCGTCGTTACACGCGTCGGCTGCGCCCCTGCCATGCCGACGGAAACCGAAATCGCGGATTTCATGTCTGCCCCATCCTCACAAACCGCCTGAGACGCGCTATGCACTTTCCGCCCCATGACAACGAAAACCGCGCCATCGTCGATATGGACGACAGCCGCGTTCCGCTGAACTATTTCAACATCGTCAAACTGAAGCCGGGTGAAGCCTTCGAGTATCAAACGCCGGGCTACGAGACCTGCATTGTCCCCGCCACCGGCACGGTGCATGTGGACGTGGAGGGCGAAAAATTCGAAAGCCTCGGGCACCGCACCGAAGACGTCTGGGGCGGTGAACCTGAAGGGCTCTACGTCCCTACTGGCGCAAAGGCCGTGATGGAAGCGGTGAACGAGACGGAAGTCTTCGTGGCCGGTGCGAAATACGATGACGTGCTAACGCCCTTTGATGTCCGCGCAGCCGATCTCGATGTGGTGCAATACGGTTCGGATGAGACGAAGACCCACCGCAAGATCAAGCATATTCTGGGCACCAAATATAACGACCGGGTCGGACGCCTGCTGGTGTCGGAACTGTTTACCGTCGGCGCGGGTGGCTGGTCCGGCTTTCCGCCGCACAAGCACGACACCGACCGCCTGCCGGACGAGAGCCATCACGATGAGACATACAATTTCCGCTTCAAACCCAACAACGGGTTCGGCCTACAGCTAGAGCAGCGTGAGGACGGCAAGACGGGGGATGCTTGGCACCTGACAGACGGCTCCACCATCGTTCTCGACAAGGGCTTCCATCCCTGCGTCGTCGCGCCGGGCTACGAGATGTATTATTTCACGATCCTCGGTGGCGCCTCCCAGCGCCCGCTGGTCCAGCACTTCCAGCCCGACCACGCCTGGCAGATCGAAACGATCCCCGGCATCAAGGACATGATCGCAAAGTTCAAGTAACGCGATGCCCGCCGTTTCCCTTGCTCCTATGCTCGATGACGCCAACCGCGATGGCCGTGCCGTTGCGGGCGTTGTCGTTCAGGGCTGGGAGGATGCCCGCGCCTATGTGGAGGCTGCTGAACATGTGGGGTGCCCCATCATCCTGCAGGCCGGGCCAGGCGCGCGTGGACACATGCCGGTGCCAGTGATCGGGCCGATGATGCGCTATCTAGCGGACGATGCGAGCGTACCTGTGGCCTTGCATCTCGACCATGGCAAAGCCTCAGATGAATGTATCCAGTGTCTCGACTACGGTTTTACGTCGATCATGTATGACGGCTCGCTGCTGCCGCTGGAGCAGAATATCGAAAACAGCTGCAGAATCGCCGCGGCGGCCCAAAAGGTCGATGCGAGTTTTGAAGGCGAGATCGGTGTGGTGGGCTATGCCGACGGCGAACGGTCCCATGGCACATCGCCGGACGAAGCGGGACGCTACGACAGAGAAGTGAAGCCGGACGCGCTCGCCATCTCCATTGGCAACATCCACCTGCAGCAGGAGCAGAAGGCCGACATCGACCGCGAGTTGCTGCGCGAGATCGAGGGCCAGACCAGCGCTCCGCTCGTGCTCCATGGCGGTAGCGGCATTGCCGATGTGGACCGTCGGTGGCTTGCTGCCAACAGCCGCATCGCG
>JBCCRF010000087.1:0-9690 GCA_039208305.1 Pseudomonadota bacterium | reverse complement strand
GCCAGTAGCGAGATCACCACCGGCATCTGGAAGACCAGCCCGAAGGCGAAGATCAGCGTCATGATGAGCCCGAGGTATTCGGATACTTTGGGCAGCAGCTGGATGGCAGCGGCACCGTCGCTACCGGCCATCTGCATCGATAGGAAAAACGCCATCGCAAGTGGCATGACCACGAAATAAACGAGGCTGCCGCCAAGGAAAAAAAGGATCGGCGTGGCCACCAGAAACGGCAGGAACGCCTTGCGCTCGTTCTTGTAGAGGCCAGGCGCGACGAATTTGTAGATCTGTGAGGCGATCACGGGGAACGCCACGAACAAGGCGGTGAAGAGCGCGATCCGAAGCTGGGCGAAGAAGAATTCCTGCGGCGCGGTGAAAATCAGCGTTAATTCCTGATCTTCACCTGCGGCTCTCTCATAAGGCACCACGAGGATCTGGAAGATCTCGGCTGCGAAGATGAACGCGACCAGAAACACCACGGCAACGGCGATGACGGCCTTGATGAGCCGCTGGCGCAGCTCCGTCAGGTGTTCGACCAACGGGGCCGCGGTATCGTCGATCTCAGACTCGCTCACGCCTTGGCCGCCGTCTTCGTAACCGCTGGTTTTTTCGCGGGCGTCTTCTTTGCGGTCGGTTTCTTGCGTTTCTCGGCAGCGGGCTTCTTCGGCATTGCAGCCTTGCGTGCCGCCGTCTTCTTCGCGGTAGCCGATTTAGCGGCGGCAGCTTTGGAACCCGGTTTCTTCGCCTTCGCCGCTGGAGCCTTGGCTTTGGATGCGGATGCAGCTTTCGCAGATGACGTCTTGGCAGGCTCCTTGGGCGGGACTTCCGCAAATCCTGGAACCGCGTTCTTCCCTACGCTCGGATTCGGTTTGGCCGCAGCGTCATCACTGCTCTTCCCGTAGTCGGACGAGAAACTGGTGGGATCGAAATCCGCAGCCTCTTCCACCATGGCCTTCGTCTCTTCGAGCTCGTCCTTAAGCGGGTTCAACTTGTCTTTGATCGCCTTGGTGGGATCGAGCTTGCGGGCGTCGTTGATCGTGTCGCGAACGGAATCGAGTTCGGCGTCTTCGATTGCTTCATCAAACTGCTTACGCAGATCCCCCGCCATGGCGCGCAGTTTTTTGGTGGTGCGCCCAAACGTGCGCAACATGCCGGGAAGCTCTTTCGGCCCAATAAATATGATGGCGATGATCGCCACCACGAGCATTTCTGTCGCGCCGATGTCGAACACGTCGAGGCTCCTGGCCTAGCGGATGAGGGTCGCGCGCGGCGGGCGCGGGCGATCAGCCGGTTTTCGTGCGCTCCGCCTGAGCGTCGATGACCTTGTCCTTGCCCTCTTCGAGCGCCTCAGCGGTGGTGGTATCCTCGTCCTTCAAGCCCTTCTTGAAGGAGTTGATGCCCTTCGCTACGTCGCCCATGACGGCCGAAATCTTGCCACGACCGAACAGAAGAACGACAACGATGGCGACAATGGCGATCTGCCAAATACCGATCTGACCCATGAAAACTCTCCCCTGAGACTGGCGCATGCTGCGCATCTCGAACTGTTGTGCGGCAAACTAATGGTTCCCCGGCAGCGCCGCAACACGCCTTTCGTATCCAAGGCTTATGTTTTGCAAATAAGGTTGCTTTGCGGAGAAAAGTAGGTTCGCACCCATTTAATAACCAGTCGCTGATGACCTACTCGCCGCCGGGCGGAAGCAGACCGAGTTCCTCGATATCGTCCATGCCAAATGGCTCTTCATCATCATCGAGAATATCTGGATCGCCCGGCACTGGTATGGCGGAAAAGCCGCTCGGGACGTCTGATTGCAGAAGCCCTGACCCTTTCAACTCCTCCATGCCAGGCAGATCTTGAACCCGTTCCAGCCCAAAATGGTCGAGAAACTGCGGTGTCGTGCCATACGTGACGGGTCGCCCTGGCGTCTTTCGGCGTCCGCGCATGCGCACCCAACCGGTTTCCATCAGCACGTCCAACGTGCCTTTCGATGTCGCCACGCCACGTATTTCCTCGATTTCAGCGCGCGTCACAGACTGGTGGTATGCGATGATCGCCAGAACCTCGAGCGCGGCGCGCGACAATTTGCGCTGCTCAACGGCCTGTTTCTGCAACAGGAACGACAGGTCTTCAGCGGTGCGGAAGGCCCATGCGTCGCCCAGTTTCACCAGGTTGATGCCCCTGCCCTCGTAAGCGGCCTGCACCTGCCGCAACAGCGCCGCCGTGTCGGTGCCATCCGGCAGTTGCTCCGCAAGGAGCTTTTCAGAAACCGGTTCGCTCGACGCGAACAGGATTGCCTCCACCATCCGCGCCTGTTCCGCGATATCGGATGATTGAGCGCGTGTCTCATCGCTAGATGGAAAGCGCAGCACGTTGCTGCCTGCATCTGCCCCGTGATTAGCTTCCGCTGCGGGAACTGCATTGCTTTCTGCGGTCATGATGGGCTCCTCACGCAGGTTGCGTCAGCGTATCGGTGATCGTCGGTTTCGGTCGGCGCATGTAAAGCGGCTCGAAATTGGCCGATTGCTGAACTTCTACTTTGCCTTCTCGCACCATCTCCAAGGAAGCGGCAAAAGTGCTGGCAATCACGCCGCGCCGGTCCGAGCCATCATCGAGATAACGCGACAGAAACACGTCCATTGGTGTCCAATCGGCCAGATCGCCTATCAGCCGCGCCAGAATCTCGCGCGCCTCCGTCAATGACCACACCTGACGGTGGGCGATGGTGAGGGTGCTCACGGTTTGGCGTTGTTTCTGCGAAGCATAGGCGGACAGAAGATCGTAGAGCGTAGCGCTGTATCGCTGCTCGCGGTTGACGATCACCGGCTCGGGA
The DNA here is from genome assembly GCA_039208305.1 of Pseudomonadota bacterium. GTDB lineage: Bacteria > Pseudomonadota > Alphaproteobacteria > Rhizobiales > Rhizobiaceae > Pseudahrensia. The sequence goes on along the minus strand of JBCCRF010000087.1, from coordinate 6,862 downwards.
GCACCACGTCCGAAAACATCACGGCCCAACCGGTTGCGGTTCATCAGGCGCACGGATGCATCGCGCATGGCCTCCAACCTTCGCAGGCGAAAGGCGAGCTGGTTTGCAAGGTCTTCGCCGGATGGTTCGTCTTCGACCTCCGCTTCCGGCAGCAAAAGTCTAGATTTCAGAAAGGCGAGCCACGCGGCCATCACGAGATAATCAGCTGCAAGCTCCAGCCGCAGTTTGCGCGCCTTGTCCACGAATTCGAGATACTGGATTGCGAGTTGCAGGATCGAAATCTTCGCGAGATCGACCTTCTGTGTGCGGGCGAGCGCCAGCAGTAGGTCGAGCGGCCCTTCGTAGCCGTCCACATCGACGGTGAAATCAGAAGCGCTCACCGCCCGATCCACCGGCGTGGCGCTGTTCCAGAGATCGGGATCGTTGGCCGTCTCGCTCATGCCGTCCGCCCGTAGTCGGTGGGATCGTGAGACGCCATGGCGACCCCATCTCCAATGATGTCCGCAAACTCAAGGCGCAACGCCGCAACATCATTGGCATCGACAATGGTGAAGCCCGCTACGGCCCGTTCGGCGCGGCGCAGAGCGTCATCAGTCAGTTTCGGCGTGTTCTCGGCCACTTCCAGCATCTCGTCCATCTGCCCCGTGCAGTGGAGAATGATATCGCAGCCCGCAGCCGATATAGCACGGGCCCGTTGCAATAACCCACCGGAAAGTGCGCCCATCGTGATGTCGTCACACATCACTAAGCCGTCGTATCCCATCTCACCGCGGACAATCTCGTCCATGACTGTCTTCGATGTTGTGGCGGGCAGATTAGGATCAATGGCCGAATAGATCACGTGCGCAGTCATCGCCATAGGGATGTCTCGCAGGCTGGTGAAAGGGCGAAAATCGGTGGCGCGCAAGGTTTCCAGATCGGCATCTACCACCGGCAGGTCGTGATGGCTGTCGGCGGTCGCACGACCATGGCCGGGAATATGCTTGATGACAGGCTGGACGCCACCAGCCATCAACCCGTCGCAAGCCGCCTGCCCGAGTTCGGTAACAGTCTGTGCATCATGACCATAAGCACGGTCGCCTATCACATCGTGGCCATCCGGCGTCGGTACATCGAGCACCGGCAGGCAATCGACGTTGAGACCAACCTCCAGCAAGTCGAACGCGTGAAGGCGCGACATAAGCCATGCAGCCCGCAGACCGGCAGCTTTGTCGCGGCGATAAACGCCCCCGATCGCGCGTCCACTGGGGTATGCCGTCCAGTGAGGTGGTTTCAGCCGCTGGACCCGACCGCCCTCCTGATCGACGAGGATCGGCACGGCATCATGGTCACAAAGACTGCGCATCTCTGCGGTGAGCGCCGAAAGCTGATCGCGATCATCGACGTTACGGGCGAATACGATAAAGCCCCAAGGCTGAAACCGCCGAATGAAATCCCGCTCTTCATCGGTCAGGGCAAGGCCGCGCACACCGCAGATGAAAGCGGTGGTCTTATCGGTAGCGGTGGTGATTCCCTCGGTCATGCCGCAGGATAGCGGCTTTCCGGCACCCTCAAAAGCCGAACGCCCGCCGCACTTGTGCGCAACGGGCATCCGCTGTTTTTAATTAAGCGATCACCTAGCGGGTGACGAAACAGTCTCCGCCGGCCGATTTCAGGCTAGAACACATCGCATTTGCTTCGCTGCGTGACTGTGCAGGGATGCGAACGCGGTAGTAGTCGCGGCCCTTCACGACAGCCTTGCGGATATCGACACCGCGGCCGCCGATGATGCTGGAGTAACGGCCAGTAATGGTGCGGGCGGACTGCTCTGCCGCAGCCTGAGAACGCTGCGATGAAATTTGAACGGCGAAGGGCGACGCTGCAGCCGTCTGTACCGGTTTCGGTGCGGGTGCCGGCTTGCGCGCAGGAGCAGCTGCAACAGGTTTGGGTTTCGGTGCAGGCGCCTTTGCTTTCGGTACGGCTGCTGGGGCTACCTTTGGCGCGGGAGGCGGCGCAATCGGCACGGACGTTACCTTTACCGGAGAGACTTTCACCGGTGTCGGTGCAGGCTTCGTGACCGGTGCCGACGTGGCAGCAGTTGTGGTCGGCTCAGCCGTTGGTGCAGTGTAGCCACCTGTTGGCTGCGAGGGTGTGAGCACTGGCGCCGTCACCGGGGCGGAAGCAATTTCCTGCAAGGCAGCCGGAGGTCCATCAGTGACAATTGTACCATCGGGACGAACGACAGTGGTCCGCACCCGTTTGGGCGTCAGGATACGGTCGGAAGCCTTCGGCGCGCTGTCCTTTGGTTTGATAACTCGAGTTGCCTGAACAGCAATTGGTTTTTCAGTCGTGTCGCGCAACTCAGCCTGTTTTGGTGCCTCTGGCTTCTTACCTTCGACATTCTCGTAAACAGCCTGATCTTGGTTCGGCACCACGCTCCCGCCGGCATCCTTCGGTTTGACTTTGGCCGGCTCTTTCTCGGCCATCAGCACAGGCACTTCTCCATCTTTCTCGTTGCTTGTGAAGAGCGATATGCCAAGGGCCGCCGTGGCGCCGAGCATGGCCACGCCAAGCAGGACAAGAGCAGCTTTACGCCCACCGTGATTGGCTTGTTTTGTTTCGAAGGGCACCTGCGGCACACGCAATTCTTCGTCCGGGTACGACAGGTCAGCTTCCGCGACCGTCGCGCCGAACTCCGCTGCTGGATCAGATGGGTCAATGGAAGTCGACGCATAGGTGCTATCGAAAGCCGGTGGCGTCTTCATCATTGGCATGGGGGCAGTGGTAGCAGCCTTTATGGCAGGTGCCGGTTCGGTGAAGCCGTCTTGGAAATCGAGAACCGGATCGCTGGCAACTGGCACACGAACATGATCTCCACCAATACCATCGAGAGCGATCTCTTCTTGCAGCGCTCGGTCCAATTCCTCGGCGATTAGATCGCTCAAATCTGTCTCGGGTCCGGGTTGCGCCGCTGATGCAGACGTTGCGTGTTCGCTCGCAATATCTGTTGGTTTCGCTTCCGCTGCGGACATATCAGGTTGCGAAATGGTCGCGTGTTTCGCTGTCTCGGCAACCGCCGCGGTTGCAGCAAATGGAGCGAAGGGATGTGGCGCTGCCTCAACGGCCTGAACCGGGTCCGAGGGAGGCGCCCCGTTGAAAGCGCGCTGCAGTTCCATCTCTAGATCGAATTGCAGCGGCGGAGCGTGATCGACCAGTTCGATCTGCGGCGTTACGGCTTCAACCGGTATCGGCGGCGCGACCTGCTCTACGGCAGGCGCAGGCTCTCTTTGTGCCACGCTGTCATGCCGCACTTCGGTAGCTATGGCGGGATCACCAAGTGTCGTGCCGGAACCGACAAGTCGGGCTAGTTCCGCAAATTGTTCATCGACAGCGTTTGCCGCATGGCAGGAATGAGCTGACCCGTCGCAAAAGTGCGGCAACGAAACGGGGCAAAAATCGTCTTGGAAATCTGGAAGCACAACTGACACCTGTCTCTCGTGTCGAATGGTGCCGACACGCGGCGCAGACGGCAAAGCGTCGCGCCTAACTCAAAACTCGCCAGCTCCGGTGGTGCAGAAAGATTACGGCCAAATTTCAGCTACCGCATTTCCTGCGGTGCGTCCGCCCCGATGATCGCAAGCCCGGAGGCTATGATGTCGGAGACTGCCGTAACCAAACCCAGTCTGGCCAGCATCAAGTCTCGGTTTTCTTGGTGAATAAAGCGTAAAGCGGGTTCATCGCGCCCCTTGTTCCACTGCCCGTGCAGCAGCGCTGCCAGATCGTAGAGGTAGAAAGCCAGCCTGTGCGGCTCCTGCGAGCGGGCTGCGGCATCGATGACGCGCGGGTATTCGGCGAGCTTGCGCATGAGGCCGTTTTCGCCATCATCCACCAGCAATTCCGTCTTCGCCGCCCGCAGCGCTTCGGCAGAAACATCGAGGTCCGGCATGTCGCGCGTAGCCTGCCGCATCACGGAATGACACCGGGCGTGGGCGTACTGCACGTAGAAGATCGGGTTATCGCGTGACTGCTCCTTCACCTTGGCAAAGTCGAAATCGAGTGGCGCATCGTTCTTGCGATAGAGCATCATAAAGCGAACGGCATCCCGTCCGACCTCGTCCACGACTTCGCGAAGTGTGATGAAATTTCCAGACCGCTTCGACATGGTCACCGGCTCGCCGTCGCGGAACAGTTTGACCAGCTGACACAGGCGGATCGTGACCTGCGCGCTGCCTTGCGAGATCGCCCGTCCCAGCGCCTCCATGCGCTTCACGTAACCGCCATGGTCAGCGCCAAGAATGAAGATCATCTCTTTGAAACCGCGATCGAACTTGTCCTGGAAGTAACCGACATCGGCTGCGAAATAGGTATAATCGCCATTCGATTTCTGCAGCGCGCGATCCATGTCGTCGCCAACATCGGTGGAGCGGAACAGCAATTGCTCGCGGTCTTCCCAGTCTGCCGGAGCGGTGCCTTTGGGCGGTGGCAGCTTGCCGCGATAGATCAGCCCCATCTCGGTTAGCCGATCCACCGCCCTCGAAATAGGGCTACCGCCCTGACTTTCCGCATGGAGACTGCGCTCGGAAAAGAAGACGTCGTGATGAACGCCGAGCGCGGCTAGATCAGCGCGGATAAGGTCCATCATCGCATCGATAGCCGCGGGCCGAACGATGGCCAGCATGTCCGCCTCGTCCATCGCGAGCAGGCTATCAGCATGGGTACCTGCCAACGACTGGCCAAGCGGGATCAGATAATCGCCGGGATAGAGCCCTTCCGGGATATCGACGATGTCCTGACCCAAGGCCTCGCGGTAGCGTAGGAAGGCGGAGCGGGCGAGCACGTCGATCTGCCCGCCAGCATCGTTGATGTAATATTCGCGCACCACTGCATAGCCCGCGAACTCCAGTAGATTCGCCATAGCGTCGCCCACCACCGCGCCACGACAATGGCCGACATGCATCGGACCAGTTGGGTTGGCGGAGACGTATTCCACATTGACCCTCTTGCCGCTGCCCGTTGCATCCGCCCCGTAGCGCAGCCCATCGTGCAGGATCCGGGCCAACTCTCGCGCCCAGAAGCCTTCAGCGAGCCGCAAATTGATAAATCCCGGCCCGGCCACTTCGGCCGATGCAACGTCCGCATCTTTTTCCAACTCAGCGGCAATTGTCTCCGCCAGCGCCCTCGGATTGGTCTTCATCGGTTTGGCGAGGATCATAGCTGCATTGGTGGCAAGGTCACCATGGCTCGCATCGCGCGGCGGTTCCACCGCCAGTCGCGAAGTATCGACATCGCTTTTCGCAACATTCGGAATGGCTTGCAGCACGTTTTGAATACGTTGCTCGAAGTCTTGGAAGACGTTTGTCATACGGTGCACTGCTCGAATTCTTTGAAAGCCCGCCGCAGCGGTCGGCTGCGGTTATCCCAGATGCGGGGTATGGTCAAACAGACGCATGTGCTCCTGCATCGCAAAACGGTCCGTCATTCCGGCGATGTAGTCGGCGATGCGACCAGCCTTGATCGGCTCATCGAGATCATCCAACCGCCATTCGGGCTCTGAAGGCATGGCCGAACAGTCGTTCAAATAGCGTTGAAACAGATCTTCGATGATTTGCTCTGCCGCGACAACGCTCGCCATGACATACGGATGCCGGTACATCTGCCGATACATGAAGCGTTTGTGCTGCTCTTCAACCACCTCCATCTCCGCAGAAAATGCGACAACAGGGTAATCAAGCTGTCGCACCTCGTCGCAGCCAGTTGGCGCCGCCTCTTTCAGCCGACCGTTAGCCTCCAGGATGACATCCTCCACCATTCGGGTGATCTGACGCCGCACCAATTCATGGATCATGCGAGACCGTTCGAGCCGGGGATGATCCTTCCGGATTTCATGCAAAAGCTCCTCACAAAGCGGCACATCAACAAGATCATCGATATCGAAGAGACCGGAGCGCAGGCCATCATCCAGGTCGTGATTGTCGTAAGCGATATCGTCGGCAATCGCCGCGCATTGCGCCTCGACCGATGGCCAGCTCCACAAGTCCAGATCATGGGTGTTGTTGTAGTCCCTGACCGCAACGGGTACCGGATCGTTCAGCGGATCGCCGTCGCGGTCCGTCAGCGGGCCATTGTGCTTTACCAGCCCCTCAAGCACCTCCCAGGTGAGGTTCAGGCCGTCGAAGCCAGCATAGCGCCGCTCCAAGGCCGTCACCACCCGCAAAGACTGGGCGTTGTGCTCGAAACCGCCCCACGGCTGCATGCACCGCGATAGGGCACGTTCTCCCGCATGACCAAACGGTGTGTGGCCGAAATCATGGACCAGCGCCAACGCTTCAGCGAGGTCTTCATCGACATTCAACGACCGCGCCAGTGCCCGAGCAATCTGGCCAACTTCCAACGTGTGGGTCAGCCGCGTGCGGAAATGGTCGTTTTGGTTGTGTACGAAGACCTGCGTCTTGTGCATCAAACGGCGGAAAGCGTCGCTGTGAATGATGCGATCGCGGTCACGCTGAAAATCCGATCGCGTTGGACTTTCGGGCTCTGGCAGCAGCCGCCCACGCGAACGCCGCCAGTCGCACGCATAGGGCGCGAGGCCGAAGCGCTCTGCAGGGTGAAGCGAAGAAAGATGCGTGGTCACCGTGCTACGCTGCCGCTATGAATGATGAAGAGAATCGCAGTGTTTGACGCTTCCCCGCCCCCTTCCTACATACCGGGGAGCGCCATGCATGAGAAGGCCAAGCCTATGACCATGACCGAAGAAGCAAACGTCCCAGCTGGCACAGTGGTGGTGTCCGACGCCGCCGCAAAGCGCGTCGCACGCATCCTGAGTTCCGAACCTGAGATGAAGGCGCTGCGGGTTTCTGTGGAAGGCGGGGGCTGTTCGGGCTTT
>JBCCRF010000086.1:0-9711 GCA_039208305.1 Pseudomonadota bacterium | reverse complement strand
TTCATGTAGGCCATGACGTGTTTGCGCTGCTCGCCGATGGCGACAACATCAGTGCCACCACCGGTGAGCGTATCACGGACGCTGGCGCCAGGGTCGAGTGCCGCACGCTTCTGGTCAACCACTAACATGTCGACATTGGCGCCCAGCTTCACCGTTCCGCTATCCGGTTCCAATTCCCCGGTGAGCATCCGCACCAATGTGGTTTTGCCAACACCGTTTGGCCCCACGAACCCGACACGATCTCCCCGCGCAAGGCGCATGGAGAAGCAATCTACCAAGATACGCTCACCGAAACGTTTGTCGATTTTCTCAACCCGCGCCACGAGTTTTCCGGACTCCCCGCCCTCGGCAACGGTCATCTGCACCTGACCGGATGGTTTGATCCGTTCGGCACGCTGCTGACGCAGGTTTGCCAGTTCACCCAAGCGGCGGACGTTGCGCTTTCGACGGCCGGACACGCCATGGGTCACCCAATGCTCCTCACGCACGATGGTGCGGTCCAGTTTATGGGCGTCGAGTTCCTCCTGCTCCAGCAGCGTGTCGCGCCAATCCTCGAAATGAGCGAAACCCTTATCGAGGAACCGCGTCTGACCGCGGTCCACCCAGGCGGTGCGGCGAGATAGATTTTCCAGAAACCGCCTGTCATGGCTGATCAGCACAATCGCTGATCGCAACTGGCGCAGTTCCTCTTCCAGCCATTGGATCGTCGGCAGGTCGAGATGGTTGGTCGGCTCGTCCAGCAACAGAATGTCAGGTTCAGGTGCCAGCACCCGGGCCAGTGCGGCGCGCCGCGCCTCACCGCCGGAGAGATTACCTGTCCCCGAAGCAGGGTCGAGGCCAAGCGCGTCCATGCACATCGCAGCGCGATAAGGGTCGTCGGCCTCCTCCAGCCCGTCTTCCACATAATCGCCGATGGTTGCGTGAACGGTAAGATCTGGCTCCTGTGGTAAATAACGTACGGTCGTGCCCGGCTGGAGGAATCGCTCGCCGCTATCAGCCTCCACAGAACCAGCGGCGAACTTCAGGAGGGTCGACTTGCCGGACCCGTTGCGACCGACGAGACAGAGCCGTTCGCGCGCGTGAACGGCTAGATCGGCCCCGGTGAGAAGCGGGGTGGAGCCGAATGTCAGGTGAATGTTCCGCAGGGTTAGGAGCGGTGGTGCCACGTCACATCATCGCGTCAGGTGATTACGTCCGCTTCGGTGCGCCCGGTGTGCCGCTCAATGCTGGCGAGCGCCCGCGAGGCGGTTATGAGCTCGGCCAATGCATCGCTGGTCTCGCGGGTCAGGTCACCGTCTTTAGGCTCGAAGCGCTCGATATACACCCGCAACGTGGAGCCCACCGTGCCGGTTCCGGACAGGCGATAGACGATGCGCGAACCGCCCTCGAACAGAATCCGCAGGCCCTGACCTTCGGTGTAGCTCTGATCCACCTGATCGTAATAGGCAAACTCGTCAGCCTGCTGGATGGGGCCAGCCTGCGTTTCGCGGCCCGGCAAGTCAGGCAGCGCTGCACGCAGCGCGTCCATGAGATCGTTCGCGCCCTGACTATCAACCTCTTCGTAGTCATGGCGGGCGTAGTAGTTGCGACCAAATTTGGCATAGTGATCGGCCATGATCTCAGCGACGCTGATCTTACGAGCGGCCAGAATGTTAAGCCACATCAGCACGGCCCAGAGACCGTCCTTTTCGCGGACATGGTTTGAACTTGTACCGGCGGACTCTTCACCGCAGAGCGTGATGTCGCCCGCATCCAGCAGATTGCCGAAGAACTTCCAGCCCGTCGGTGTTTCATAAAGCGGCAGGCCCATATCCTCGGCCACACGGTCCACCGCGCCACTGGTGGGCATGGATCGGGCGACGCCTGCCAATCCGTCCTTGTAACCCGGCACGAGATGAGCGTTGGCCGCAATGACCGCCAGCGAATCCGACGGCGTCACGAAGCACTTTTTGCCGATGATCAGATTGCGGTCGCCGTCGCCATCGCTGGCAGCCGCAAGGTCCGGCCCATCATCACGCATAGCGGCATCGTAGATGGTCTTGGCATGGACAAGGTTTGGGTCGGGATGGCCTCCGGCGAAATCTTCTCTCGGTGTGCTGTTAATGACGGAAGAGGACGGCGCGCCCAGCCGGTCACAGAAGATGGCCTCCGCATAGGGTCCGGTGACGGCGTGCATCGCGTCGAACAGGAATGAGAAGCCGCCATCGAACATGGCCGCGATGGCGTCCATATCGAAGATCTGCTCCATCAAATCGGCATAGTCGGTGACCGGGTCGACGACCTCCACCACCATGCCACCAACTCTGGATTGACCGGGTTGCGAGAGGTCCACCTCCTCACCGCGCAGGATGTGATATTCACTGATCTCACGGCTGCGCGCCTCAACCCGGTCCATCACCGCCTGCGTGCCCGGGCCACCGTTTTCGCCGTTGTACTTGAGGCCGAAATCGCCGTCCGGTCCGCCGGGATTGTGGCTGGCGGACAGGATGATGCCGCCGAATGCGCCGTGTTTGCGAATGATGTGCGAGGCAGCCGGCGTGGACAGGATGCCGTCCTGTCCCACCAGGACACGCCCGAACCCGTTAGCGGCGGCCATGGCGATGATTGTCTGCGTCGCTTCACGATTGTGAAAGCGACCGTCGCCGCCCACCACCAGCGTCTTTCCATCGTAATCCGACAGGCAATCGAAGACCGATTGCACGTAGTTCTCCAGATAATTCTCGGTCTGAAAACGAGAGACTTTCTTGCGCAACCCGGATGTGCCGGGCTTCTGATCATCGAAGGGCGTGGTGGCGACGGTGTCTCGCATATCGGGTCCTGACGTTTTCGATTCCGCGTTGAACCACAAAATGCCGCGCGTTCACACACCCATTCTAGCTTTGAGAATTGCTCGGTGAAGCCGTGACACCGACCATAAGACCTGTCGCCTGAAACGGCGACAGCTGACCCGAACCATTCGGACGCTTGTCAGGCAAAATTAGTCGGTCTGGCGGAAGGCCTTGGAGAAGGAATCCATCACCGGCTGCACGGCATAGGTGACGAAGTTGCGCGGTGTGTTGAGGGCGTAGACTTCTGTCTGCATGCCTGGCTGAATTTCGCCGATGCCCTGATCCTTCTGCGGGTCTGCGGCCAGCGTCGCCCTGGCGAGGAAATAGGTTTCGCCGCTCGTCGCATCCGTTTGGGAATCGGCTGCCACGTAGCTGACTTTGCCTTCAATTGGATCGTAGGTGCGCCGATTGAAAGCCGTTATGATGATGCGAGCTTTCTGCCCCACCACAACCGAGTTCACATCTGTCGGTGCCACGCGGAATTCGGCCTCGAGAGCCGTGCCGGTAGGGACAATCTGCGCCACCGGTTCACCGGCAGGCACAACGCCCCCGATGGTGTTGGCAACGAGTTGTGTGACCGTGCCGGCCACTGGCGCTCGAAGCTCAGTGAGTTCGACAGCGGAGCGGGCGGCTTCCAACTGATCGGAAATCTCACGCAACTCGCCCAACACGCCGGTCAATTCTTCGGACCGGGTTTCGCGATCGCTTTCAGCCAATTGCTCAACGCGCGCTTCAGCTTCCGCAATGCGCTGGAGCGTGGCTGCGATCTGCGAATCCAGATCACCGACATCACGAGCCTGTTCCAATCGGCGACGTTCCACTTCCCACAGTCGGGATTTGGCGATGTCACCTGCGTTGGCGAGCGGGCGCAGGCGGGAAATCTCAAGATCGGTCTGAGCCAACAACTCACGGCTCGCAGCCATGCGGGTTTGCAGCCCGACAAGTTGCTCCTTCTGCGCTTCGGCGAGCGCGAAAGCGGCATCCAGTTCCGCGTTGAGGCGCTTGCGGCCCGCTTCAAATTCACGGCGTTGCTCATTGAAGAGCGCCGTTTCGTTTTCGCTTTCCGCGGCACCTTGGCTGCCGCGTAGCGTGAGGCCGTTGCTCAGGGATTCACTGAAAGTGCCGCCTGCATTCTCCGCCTCCAGCCTTGTTTTCAGTGCCATCAGACGCTGATAGCGGGCCGTGAGGCGGGTAAGTTCGGCGCGGTTGGTCGAGTCGTCGAGAACCAGAAGCACGTCACCGGCGGACACGCGGGAACCATCCTGAACCGCAATGGATCGCACCACGCCACCGGTCGGGTGTTGAATCAGCTTGTTCTGGCCTGATGACACGATCTTGCCACTGGCGACAACGGCGGAAGCGATGGGAAAGGCGAAAGCCCAGATGACGAAGAGGCCGAGAAAGCCGAAGACGAAAACGAGCCCCTTTCGCACGATGGATCCGTTGCTCGTCGGCACCTGCTCACGCCAGTCCGTGTCTACCTTTGCGGCGGAAGCAGCCGGTGCGATTTGCATGTCTGCGGCGGCATTTTCGGCTGCCTTGCGAGCGGAAAAGATCATAGCCGTTCTCCCGAATTGCCTTGCACCTGCAGCGGATGCGGTGCTGCTTGTGCTTGCTCCACCGGCGCGGTTGGTTGCGACTGCGCGTCGCCTGCGGGTGTTGCGATGCCGGGTGCAGCTGCCACGCGGCGGCGCTTCTTCAGCGCTTCGCTATCCAGACGCTTCCGAGCCTGCTTTGCAGTTGCGGGCTGTTGTTTTTCAGGCTGCACAGACTGTTGCGGGGCGGCTTGGGCCTTGTTGAAATTCGCGGTGACGTAGCTGTCAATCCGGCCATCCTTCACCGTCATCACGTAATCTGCGACCGTCAGCACCGAACGGCGCTGGGTGACGATAACGACCGTTCGTCCCTGCGCTTTCGCTCGTTCAATCGCCTCCAGCAGGCTGGTCTCGCCATTCGCGTCGAGATGAGCGTTGGGTTCATCGAGAATGAGCACGCGCGGGTTGCTGTAGAGCGCGCGAGCCAACGCGACGCGCTGCTTTTGGCCGCCGGACAGCATCACTGCGCCGGGGCCGATCACCGTGCCGTAACCATCCGGCATGGCAACCGCCATGTCGTGCATGCCCGCTGCCATGGCGGCCTGAACGACCTTGTTCTCATCGGGCTGGATTTCGAGGCGGGCAATGTTTTCCGCAAGCGTGCCTGGGAACAGTGTTATCTCCTGGCTGACGTAGCCCACCGTCTCGCCCCATTGATCCTCCGGCCACTGGCTGCGCTCGGCACCGTCCAGACGCACCTGCCCTGTGTTTTGCTGGATCGCGCCGACGATGGCCTTGGCGATCGTGGATTTACCAGCACCGGATGGGCCGATGACGGCCAGCACTTTTCCAGCGGGCACCTCGAACGTGACATTTTCCAGGATCGGCTTGCCGCCCTGGGCTTCGTTGGGATTGAAGGTCAGCCCTTCCACCGCGATATGCCCGGTCGGCTCCGGCAGGCGCATGGTTTCCGGGCGTTCGGCCTGTTCGGCGAGGAAGGTTTCCAGATTGCCCTGCGCGCTGCGGGCCTGCGAGATCCGGTCCCAACCGCCGATCACCTGCTCGAACGGTGCCAGCGCACGGCCAGAAATCATCGAGGCCGCGAAGATGACGCCGCCCGAGATTTGCCCATCGATGACCAAATAAGCGCCCCAGGCCATGATGGCGATCTGCAGGATTTTGCGCAGCGCTTTCGACGTGCCGTAAAAAGCGGACGCCTGCCCTGCGGCCGCGTCGCCGGAAGCGAGGGAGGCCCCCATGCGGGCGCCCCAGCGCTGCATGACGGAGGGCAACAGGCCCATGGCCCGAATATCTTCGGAACGCGCGAAGACGGCTTGGGCGAAGGACAGCGCTTCCCCATCGGTTTCCTTTGCGGTGCCAGCGGCCTGCGCGGTAAACACTTTCTGCATCACCGCGATGCCCACCAGCACTGCGATGCCGATGGTGGTGATGATGCCCAGCGACCAGTGCAGCATAAACATCAGCAGCACGAAGAATGGCGCGAAGGGAAGATCGAACAGGCCGACAAGGGTGCGGCTGGCGATAAAGCCGCGCACCATGTTGAAATCCCGCAGCAGGCCTGACGACTGGCGCAACCCGCCATTGGCTTTTGAGAGACCTTCGAAAAGCGGATCAGCCTTTTCCACCGTATAGCGGGCAGCGGCACGTTGGACGAGGACACCGCGCACAGCTTCCGCAGCGCCGTAAAGCACCATGGCCGCAACCGCGATGAGTGTGATGTAAATCAGCGTTTCGAGCGAATTGGAGGACAGAACACGGTCATAGACCTGAAGCATGTGCAGGGGCGGCACGATCATCAGCAGATTGGTCGCGACCGAAAAGACGGCCACCCATTTCAACGAGCCCAAACCCACGACATCACCTCCAAACGCAAACCGTTCCCCGTCATGGGTTCGGCCGGGCAAACACACGCCCATAATCCCGCAACCGAGCGGCTACGAGACGAGATCGGATAAGATTGGATGAAAATTCCTAACAAATGCTCTTGGACGTGCCAGAGCGTCCTCGAATGCAAAAGCCCCGGTCGTTTCCGACCGGGGCATTGTTGCTTCGTCAGTCTGTCACCGAGAACGGGTCAGCAGACCTCGGGTTCCGGCTCCACTTCAGGGCAGCCGCCGCCGGTCAGGGACGACATCATTTCGAAGTGGTCATCAGCGGCGAAGTACACCGCTTCCATGTCCACCAGCGTGTCGGTCCCATCCATGGCGCTCATGGCGGTGACAGAACCGTCATCGTTCTTCGTGAACGAGTAGTCGCTGCTGGCGCCGTTGGCGTGGAGGACATCAAATCCCGCGCCACCTTCCAGAACCGCATCGCCGGAACTGGCAAAGATCAGATCGGCGGAGCCACCAGCGTTCACGTAGCTGTTCCCGTCCTCATACATCAGGTCAAAACCGTCCGTACCGTAGGCTTCGCCACCGTCAATGGGCGGGCAATCGATAACCGGCGTGTCGTCGCCATCGTCACCAGGCTTACCGTCACCGCCATCGTCTGCGCCGCCATCCACGATGGGGCCGAGGTCGGAAACAGGGGTCCAGACATCGTCGCCCGCAAAGTAGAGGCCATCGATATTGACCATCGCGTCGGTGCCTTCGCCGTTGGGTTTTACCACGATAATGGTGCCGTCGTCAGCGATGCCTGCGGTATAGTCGGTGCTGCTACCGAGATAATCGACTTGGTTGTAGCCACCGCCACCATCAAAGACGTCGTTCCCGCCGTAGCCGACGAAACCGTCATTGCCTTCTCCGCCAATCAGCAGATCGTCGCCGTCGGTGCCGAAATAGTCTTTGCCACCGAATTCGTTGGGAATGCCGCCGTCGTCGACAGGATGGTCGCCGGCGCCAGCGTCGTCGCCCAGATCGTCACCCTTGTCAGAGCCGTCGTCGCCACCGCCTGCATCCGCGCTAAACTCCTCGACTGCCTTGTAAACGTCGTCACCGAAGAAATAGACGCCGGTGACATTGTTCACCATGTCGGTGCCGCCGTCTGGCTTCACTACGGTGAGCGTGTTGCCCTCGCGGGTGATTGCATAGTCCGAGCTCGAGCCAAGATAGTCGATTTGGTTGTGACCGGCACCACCGTCAATCGTGTCACTGCCGCCGGAGCCGAGGAAACCATCGTCGGCCGATCCACCCATCAGAACATCATTACCGTCGGTGCCGAAGTAATCCTTGCCTCCGAATTCGTTGGCGATGACATCTCCGCCCGATGCAGAACCGTCATAGCCGCCACCATCAACGGGGTGATCATCGCCACCGGCGTCATCGTCACTGGCGTCACCATCCATATCGTCGCTCGCGTCGTCACCGGTATCGCCACCAGTGTCCCCACTAGTATCGGCACCGAATTCCTCTACCGTCTTGTAGACGTCATCGCCGAAGAAATAGACGCCGGAGACGTTCGACACGGTATCTGTACCGCCGCTGGGCTTGACGACACTCAGCGTATCCCCCTTGCGGGTGATCGCATATTCGGAGCTGGAGCCAAGATAATCGATCTGGTTATGACCGGCACCGCCATTGATCGTGTCGTTCCCGCCGGAGCCGAGGAACCCATCGTTGCCAGCGCCGCCTTTTAGAACGTCGTCGCCATCGGTGCCGAAGTAATCCTTGCCGCCGAATTCATTGTCGATGACGTCACCGCCGGAGGCCGAGCCACCGCCATCACCTTTTGGCGCGTCAGCCACCGGTTGATCGCTGACAGGCGTATCAGCAACAGGCTGATCGTTGACGGGGTTATCGCCAACCGGTTCGTCGTTCACCGGAGTGTCAGCGACCGGTTGCTCATCGACAGGATCGACAGCTTTCGGTTTTTCGTCTGCCGGTTCATCTGCAACTGGCGTGTCGTTGTCGTCCTTGGAATCTTCGCCAACGACGGGGGCTTTCGGATCGACCGGGTCCGCTCCGACAACTTGCCCGGCTTCCACCGTGACCGTCACGCGACCGGTATCCTCGCCACCGTTTCCGTCAATGACGGTGTAATCGAAACTGTCCGTCCCGCAGAAATCGGGGTTTGGCGTGTAGATAGCTTTGCCGTCTCTGATGGACGTCATGCCGTTTGCGGCATCGCCGACCGCTTTCACCGTCAGCGTGTCACCATCTGCATCTGTGTCGTTCGCAACGACATCGATAGCAATCGGTTCTCCTTGTGCGGTGTCCGCGCTGTCGTCTGTAGCCACAGGCGCAGTGTTTGCCGGATGCGGATCGACAGGCTGCTCTTCCTCTTCGAAGGTCGCGGTGATGGTTGCCGTGTCGCTACCGCCGTTTCCGTCTGAGACGGTGTAGGTATAGCTGTCAGTGCCCTTGGCGTCGTCATTGGCCGTGTATGTGATCGTGCCGTCGTCGTTGAGAACAGCAGTCCCCTGCTGCGGCTTGCCGACATTCGTAATCGTCAGCGCGTCGCCATCGGCGTCGGTGTCATTGGCGAGAACGTCGAGAACGGCGACATCGCCAGCCGCGGCAGTGATTGCGTCGTCCGTAGCCACAGGCGCGGTGTTCGCCGGATGCGGATCGACAGGCTGCTCTTCCTCCTTAAAGGTCGCGGTGATCGTGGCCGTGTCGGAACCGCCGTTTCCATCGGAGACGGTGTAGGTGTAGCTATCGGTGCCCTTGGCGTCGTCATTGGCCGTGTATGTGATCGTGCCGTCGTCATTGAGAACAGCAGTCCCCTGCTGCGGCTTGCCAACATTCGTGATCGTCAGCGTATCACCATCGGCATCGGTGTCGTTGGCAAGAACGTTGAGAACGGCCACATCACCAGCAGCTGCGGTGATCGCGTCATCTGCAGCAACAGGTGCGGTGTTGACCGGATGAGGATCGATAGGCTGCTCTTCCTCCTCAAAGGTCGCGGTAATGGTTGCCGTAGCGGAGCCGCCGTTTCCGTCTGAGACGGTGTAGGTGTAGCTGTCGGTGCCCTTGGCGTCATCATTGGCCGTGTAGGTGATCGTGCCGTCGTCGTTGAGAACAGCAGTCCCCTGCTGTGGCTTGCCAATATTCGTGATCTTCAGCGTATCGCCATCGGCGTCGGTGTCATTGGCGAGAACGTCTAAAACAGCAACATCGCCTGCCGCGGCGGTAATTGCGTCGTCCGTAGCCACAGGCGCGGTGTTCGCCGGATGCGGATCGACAGGCTGCTCTTCCTCTTCGAAGGTCGCGGTGATGGTTGCCGTAGCGGAGCCGCCGTTTCCGTCTGAGACGGTGTAGGTGTAGCTGTCAGTGCCCTTGGCGTCGTCATTGGCCGTGTATGTGATCGTGCCGTCGTCGTTGAGAACAGCAGTCCCCTGCTGCGGCTTGCCGACATTCGTAATCGTCAGGGCGTCACCATCGGCA
>JBCCRF010000085.1:0-9782 GCA_039208305.1 Pseudomonadota bacterium | reverse complement strand
TTGACGCCCGCGACGTCTTTGAAAATCTCCACCTGGCTCAGCGCATTCTGGCCCGTGGTGGCGTCCAGCGTCAGCAGCACGGTGTGCGGTGCGGTGGGGTCCTGCTTTTGCAGCACACGGATGATCTTGCGCAATTCCTCCATCAGCTCGGTCTTGTTCTGCAAGCGGCCGGCGGTGTCCATCAGCATGACATCGCGGCCTTCGTCCAAAGCCTTGGCGTAGGCATCGTATGCCAATGCCGCTGAGTCCGCGCCGAGTTCACGGAAAGCGACGGGGGCCTGGGTGCGGTCGCCCCAGATCTTCAATTGCTCGATGGCGGCGGCGCGGAACGTATCACCTGCCACCAGCAGGGTGGAGAAACCAGCGTCGTAGAGTTTCTGCGATAGCTTGCCGATGGTGGTGGTCTTGCCCGAACCGTTCACGCCGACCACCAGAATGACATGGGGCGTGTGTTCCAGATCGAGCTCCAGTTCGGCGGCAACCGGGTCGAGGGTCTTCTCGATCTCTGCCGCCATGAACTCGCGCACTTCGATATCGGTGATGTCCTTGCCCATGCGCTGGTCGGCGAGCGCATCAGTGATGGCCATGGATGTTTCGACACCCAGATCAGCCTGCAGTAGAACATCTTCGAGGTCTTGCAGCGTGTCTTCGTCCAGCTTCGTTTTGGTGAAGACGGCGGCGACACTATCTGTGAGCTGGTTGGAGGAACGTGACAGGCCCGAACGCATGCGCGCGAACCAGGTCTTGGGCTGTTCCGGCTCCGGTTGGGTTTCCGGTTGCTCGTCCTCGCGCTCGTAGAC
Organism: Pseudomonadota bacterium; assembly: GCA_039208305.1. Lineage (GTDB taxonomy): Bacteria > Pseudomonadota > Alphaproteobacteria > Rhizobiales > Rhizobiaceae > Pseudahrensia. The sequence continues at coordinate 8,982 of JBCCRF010000085.1, read as the reverse complement.
TACGGGGGTGGGAAGCGGTGCTTCCGGCTCGGCAGGCGCCAGCGCTTCCGGCTGTGCGGATACGGTTTCCGTTTCCTGGTCCGGCTCATCTGCCCCCTTCGGCATGTGGAACTCATGCTCGCGCGCCTCTGGCTCCGGGATTGGTGGCTCCGGCGTGTCGGAGAGCGGCAATGGCGTGTCCTCACGTGAATGGGTGCTGGTTTCCCCCTGTGCGTGGAAGACGCCATCGAACCCGGCTGTGGTCTCCGCAGAAGCGGGCTCGATTTCTGCAGTTTCCGCTTCAGCCTTCTCAGGCTCAGGCTCAGGCTCAGGCTCAGGCTCAGGCTCCACCCGTTCGGGTGTTGGCTCCGGTTCTGGTGTGGGGTCGACTAGCGCAGGCTCGGGTGTTTCGGTCAGTGGTTCCGGTGTTGAGATGTCTTCGCTGGGGGCGGTTTCCGGAGGCGCTTCGAAGACGCCATCGGGGTCGACCGCATCTGTCTCTGTTCGCCGCGCTTCTGCCTCACGAACTGCCTCATCGGCAATCGCCTCCGAATCGATCGCATCGACTGGCGGTGGTGGAGGCACATCGTCTAGCGGTGTGATGCCGGGCGCATCGTCACTTGCGGCAGCGCCGGCTTCGGCGTCGGCAATCGCATTGGCGGCCGCTTCCATGTGGACGGAGGGATCGGGCGCGCCGGGCTCGGCCAGCGCGGTGTTTTCCGTCACATCTTCGTCGCGCACCTCCAGTTCCGGCGGTGCGACGGGTGTCTCGTCATTCTTGCGACCGAAGCGGAACAGCCGCTTGAAGAGCCCCTCCTTCTTGTCGGCCATCAGGCGTCCGCCTCGTTCACTGTGGGTGTTTCGTTGAAGCTCATATTACGCTGCGGCGAGTTGGGGTGTGGCGTTCAGGTGGGTGCCGTCGTGGCCTGTGATTGCGGTCTCCAGCAATGTGCCGGGGGCGAGAGTCTTTCCGCTCTCAACCGCAACCGGAATGAATTGTTCCGTGCGACCCACGCCTCCGGTCTCCATCAGCACCGATGCCGTGCCGCCGATACAGTTAGACAAATACGCGTCCATCCGCCCGCGACCCTTTTCGCGCAACGCTTTCGCGCGGCGCTTGATCGTTGCGCTATCCACCGGTGGCATCTTTGCAGCTGGCGTGCCCTCACGCGGGCTATACGGAAAGACGTGCAGATGTGTCAGCCCCGCCTCGTCCACGATGCGCATGGAATTGTCGAACATCGCGTCCGTCTCGGTGGGGAAGCCCGCGATGATATCGGCGCCGAACATCACGTCGGGCCGACGGCTGCGGACATCTTCGCAGAAGCGGATCGTGTCCTCCCGAAGGTGACGGCGCTTCATGCGTTTCAGAATCATGTCGTCACCGGATTGCAGCGACAGGTGCAGATGCGGCATCAGGCGCTGTTCGGAGGCGAGCGCATCCAGTAGCGGCTCATCTACCTCAATGGAATCGATGGAGGACAGGCGCAGGCGGGCAAGGTCCGGCACCTGCTTCAGGATCGCCTGCACCAGACGGCCGAGCTTTGGCGCTCCCGGCAGGTCAGTACCCCACGATGTCAGGTCGACACCCGTGAGCACCGCTTCCTTGTAGCCGTTGGCCACCAGCCGCTTGATCTGATCCACCACGCCACCGGCAGGGACGGAGCGGGAATTGCCCCGCCCGTAGGGAATGATGCAGAATGTGCAGCGGTGGTCGCACCCGTTCTGCACCTGCACGAAGGCACGGCTGCGCCCGTCGATTGCGTCCACCATGTGGGAGGCCGCTTCGTGCACATCGAAGATGTCTGCGACGCGGACTTTCTCGAATTGATTGACGCCGAAATCCGGTAGAGCGCGGTAGGAATGGGCGTGGAGCTTTTCCTCGTTGCCGAGAACGAGGTCCACCTCGTCCATCTGTTCGAAGGTTGCCGCTTCCGTCTGCGCTGCGCAGCCGGAGACGATGATGCGGGCATCGGGCCGCTCGCGCCGCGCCTTACGGATCGCGTGGCGGGCGTCGGCCACGGCGGATTGCGTCACCGCGCAGGTGTTGATGACCACGGCCCCGCCGTCGAGCTCGGCAAGTCCCGCAGCGCGAGCCTCCCGCTCCATCACGGCGGCTTCGTAGGTGTTCAGCCGACAACCGAAATTGATAACGTCCAGACCGTCTTTCGCCTCGCTCATGCTCGGCTCCATTCGCCCGTGGCGGGGTCGAGCGTGCCGTCGAACTCATGAGTCGCGGTGCCAGTCATGATGATGAAGTTGTCATGGCGCCATTCGATATCGAGCTCGCCGCCGGGCAGTGACACGGTGATGGCCCGTTCGGTGAGCCCACGGCGCACGGCGCAGACGACGGCTGCGCAGGCGGCAGAACCGCAAGCGAGCGTCAGCCCTGCGCCGCGCTCCCAGGTGCGCAGTTTCAACGTCGTGGGCGACCTCACCTGCGCGATGGAAATGTTGGCCCGGTCAGGGAACAGCATATGATGCTCCAGCATGGGCCCGAACTTGTCGAGGGCGTAGGTGTCAGGGTTTTCGTTGGTGAAGAACACGCAGTGTGGGTTGCCGATATTGGCAACAGCTGGCGTGTGTAGAATGGGTGCGCCCAGCGGTCCGACTTCGAGCTCGATGCCGGATGTGTCGGCAAATTCTTCTGATAGCGGAATCTGCGTCCAGTCGAAGCGGGGCACACCCATGTTGACCGAGATGCGCCCGTCCTCCAGTCGCTTGGCGGCGAGGGGTTGGCCGTCCACGGTGAAGTGGAAGACCGCATCGCCTCCGCGTGGCGCATCGTTGGTGTGCAGCCAGTCCACGACACAGCGGGTGCCGTTGCCGCAAGCCCCGGCGCGGGAGCCGTCGGTGTTGTAGATGCGAATGGAGGCGTCATTGCCGCCCTCTTCCGCATCGTGGATCGCCATGAGCTGATCGAAGCCCGTGTCGGGATCATGCCCCAGCTTCCGTGCAGCATCTTCGCTGAACGTATCCGCACGCCCGCGCAGATCGGCCACCACGATGCGGTTGCCGATGCCATTCATTTTCGCGAAGGGCACCATGTCTGGTCTTGGGATGCTCATGGCCCGCTATATGGCGGAGGGCGAGTGGTTTTGAAAGGTTTAGAGGTGCGGCCTCTTTTGCGCTCATGCTATTGAGTTTCGCCCCTTGCAAAGCGGGTGCGTCAGACCACTGGCGCTCGCCTTTGCTCCGATGATTTTCTAGACGCCTGGCGGCAGATGTGATCCCGCATCTGGCGGCACTGTGCCGTCCTTGCGTGGGTCGTCATATTCCTCGTCCTGCTCGCCATAGACGCTGAAACCGCGCGCCTTGTAATTTTCTAGCGCGACAGGGTGGTCCAGCGTGCAGGTGTCGACGATCAGCGGAAGACTCCGTTCGCCTGCCTGTGCGATGGCGGCGTTGAGCATGAAGCGGCCCAGCCCGCCGCCGATAAAGCCCGGCAGCAGGGCGAAATATTTGATTTCGGTTTCGTGGTCGCGGCTGCAGTCGAGCTCGTAGAACCCAGCTGGTGTGCCGGTGCGGTAGAGCACCATGACGTGTATGTCGTCACGGTCCACCTTGTTCAGGATGTCTGCGTCGGACATGCGCCGTCGGTCGCCCCACAGAAAATTCTCACCCGCCGTGTGGTAGAGAAAGCGGTAGAAGGCGACGCTGGGGTTGGTGGCGCGGATGATACTGAGATCGTCGCGTGGCGGTTGCGGTTCCGCGATGCTCGCAGGGTCGTCATGGCGCAAATACCAGCGATGAACGGGTAGATGGTTCGGCGGAATGTCCGTCCGCGCCAACTGGCGCTGCCATTCGGTTTCGTAGGTCGTCGGCATGGTCAGCTCGCGGACTCCGGCACATCCCAGAATTCCCCGGGCTGCAGCGCGCGGAAGACATTTTCAGAGACGCCGTGTTTTGTCCGCGCAGCATCAAGATCGGTCAGCTGGTCTTCGATGCTTTCATTGGTCAGCTGGAACGTGCCCCAATGGTGGCCGAGCGTGAATTGCGCGTTGCACAGCTTATGGCCCTGCACGGCTTCGTCCGGGTTCTGGTGCTGGCCCATCATGAAATCGCGGGGTTCGTAGGCGCCAAAGGGCAAGATAGCCAAGCGGAACCCGCCATATTTCTGCTGTGCGTCGCGGTAGTTGATACCGTCATGAAAGCCGGTATCACCGATGTGGTAAATCTTGCCTGCTGGCCCCTCCAGCACGAAGGCAGCCCAGAGCGCGTTGCGTCGGTCGCCCAGCCCGCGGGCGGACCAGTGGTGCGCCGGTTCCAGCGTCACCTTGTGCCCTTTCGGAAGTTCAACCGTGTCGCCCCAATCATGGGCCGTACAGCGAATGTTGGAATTGTTGCCGCGGATGATCGTGTCATTGCCCAGCGGCGTGATGATCCAAGGGTCGTGGGCTGCCTGCAGGCGGTCCAGCGTGCGCTGGTCCAGGTGGTCGTAGTGGTTGTGGGACAGCAGCACGAGATCGATCTTCGGCAGTTTGTCGAAGTCGATGCCCGGATCGCTGACCCTCGCGGGACCGGCAAAAGAAACGGGAGAAGCCCGTTTCGACCAGACAGGGTCTGTCAGAATATTCAGTCCGCCCGTCTGGATCAGCGTGGTCGCGTGACCGACATAGGAGATGCGCAGGTCCGAACCCTCCACCGTTGCAGGTGGGGTGTCGCTATAGGGTGAAGGATAGGACGACGGCCATTTCTTGCGCCCACCGCCGAGTTGCCATTTCAGCAGATCGGCAAAACCTTTCGGCGGCTGACCGCCGGGATTGAAGAAGACGGTGCCGTCAAAATGATCAGAGACGGGGCCGGAATAATACGGATTTCTGCTACGTGCCACGGCTATGCTTCCTGCTCCCAGTGCTGCGCCGACGAGGGGCACGCCCCCAAGCCAGTAAAGAAATTTGCGCCTGTTCATTGACCCATCCGGTTCCGGTTCGACGAAAGAGCAACGCAGAGATGTCTGACCCGGTTCACGCAGTTGCTCATGCAGCGAATAATGTGATGGTCGAGATGAGGGCCGTAAGCGCCGCCATTATAGCGGCAACGACAGCTGCCTTTCCATAACCGCGCCAGTTGGCGAATGCAGCGATCAGAGCGAAAATAAGAGCGATCCAGATCATGCGGTGAACCTCACATAGGTGCCATACGGATGGCGCCGTCTAGGCGTAACGTCGCTGCGTTCAGCATGACGTTCTGCGCGATGTGCTCCACCAGTGCTGCGTATTCCTCGGGGCGACCCAAACGTGACGGGAAGGGCACGGAAGCCGACAGGCTTTCCACGGCAGCGGGCGGCAGGGCGTCAAAGAGAGGCGTGTGGAACAGACCTGGAAGGATCGTGTTCACCCGCACTCCATCACGCGCGAGGTCGCGGGCGACGGGAAGCGTCAGCGACTTTACCCCGCCTTTCGAGGCGGCGTAGGCCACTTGGCCGATCTGCCCGTCCTCGGCGGCCACGGATGATGTGTTGACGATGAGGCCTCGCTCGCCGTCATCGTTCAACGGCTCGCAGTCCACCATGTCGGCGGCGGCATGGGCGATGCAGTTGAAGGTGCCTGTGAGGTTGATGGCAATGATCTTTGCAAACAGCGCAAGATCGTGCATCCGCACCTCGCCCGTCTCTCGATGGTGGGATGTGGTTTTCATAGGCGGTGCGATGCCCGCGCAGTTGACCAGAATGCGGGCCGGTCCGTGGGCCTGTCGCGCAGCGGCGAAACCGGCCGCAACGGAATTCACATCGGTCACATCGACGTTTTGAAACGATCCGCCGACTTCGGACGCGACGGCGGAACCAGCCTCGTCACTCAGATCGAAGATGGTGACCCTCACGCCGTGGGAGCCGAGACGCCGGGCTGTGGCTTCCCCCAGGCCGGACGCGCCGCCTGTCACGATCGCGCTGATGGTGTCGTCAAGTTTCATGTGAAGCTGCTGCTGTATCGAATGTCGTCGCGCACCTTAGCTGCAAGTGCTTTCGCTTGCGAGGGCAGGGCGCGCTTCCCATATGAATTTGAACAGGGAGGCGATTAATGACAAAGGGCGAGATCGACGAAGTGAAGGTCAACGAAGTTTTGGCCCCAGTATCGACGCAGGTGCAGGCACGGCGTGAAGAAAAAGTGCGGCGGGATTTCTGGCCGAAATTTCGACGTTTCGCCGCGCGACTTCCCTTCGCTCATCAGGTCGCAGCCGCCTATTTTTGCGCCATGGACCCGAAAGTGCCATTTCGCGTGCGTGGCACGCTATTGGCAGCGCTTGCCTATTTCATCATGCCGCTCGATTTGATCCCCGATCTGCTCGCCTTTGTCGGCATGACGGACGACATCGCCGTGCTGACGACGGCGTTCAGCGTTATCAGCGCGCATCTCACCGACGAGCATCGCGAGCAGGCGCGGGAAGCGCTGGCGGCGATGGAAGCGGAGGCGGACGAAAGCTAATCCTGTTTCTCTGGTCGTGAAATTTTTCTTGATTTTTTCACGCAGCTGAATTTTGCTGTAGGAATAGAGAATTTCGCGGCGGGAGGCTGCGCATGGCATCCGTCGCCGAACACATTGCCGATAGCGCCGATAGCGCCGATTTCGACGCCGCCGCTCTGGGCGCAGACATCCGCGGATTGCGCAAATCACGTTCGCTCACGCTTGCCGAACTTGCCTTGAAAATTGGCCGCTCCGTCGGCTTCATCAGTCAGATCGAGCGCGGCTTGTCCTCTCCTTCCATTGATGATCTGCGTTCGCTTGCTGCAGCGCTGGATGTGCCGATCAGCTGGTTCTTTGCTGTTGAACCGCTCACCGAGGCAGAGCGTGGTGTTGTGATGCGCGCCGAGCACCGCCGTCAGTTGGGCAGCCGTGAAGGTGGGCTGGTGGAGGAGCTGCTGTCTCCCGACCTTGGCGGCAACTACGAAATGCTGCGCTGCGAATTCGCGCCCGGTGCCGTCATGGACGAGCCGGTACTGCGGGAAACCGAAGAGAGCGGTGTCATCATTGAGGGTGAACTCGATCTGTGGATCGATGGCGCGCATTTTCATCTGGAAGCGGGGGATTCCTTCCGCTTCGAGCACAAACCTTATCGTTGGGCCAACCGGGGCGAGACGACCACCGTCGCCGTCTGGGTTGTGAGCCCGCCCGTCTATTGAGAAGCAGAAAAGAGGGAACGCCACCATGGTTGGAGAAGTACCGAGCAACGACGCTGAAGCACCCAACTCCAAACTGCCGGGTCAGGCCCGCGTGGTCATCATCGGTGGTGGCGCGGTGGGGGTGTCCTCGCTCTACCATCTCGCCAAACTGGGCTGGACCGATTGCGTGCTGCTGGAAAAGAACGAGCTGACGGCGGGCTCCACGTGGCACGCGGCCGGCAACTGCCCGAACTTCTCCAATTCATGGGCGGTGCTGAACATGCAGCGCTACGGACTGGAGCTCTATCGGGGTCTCGCTGATGAAGTCGACTACCCGATGAATTACCACGTCACCGGGTCCATCCGCCTCGCCCATTCCAAAGAGCGTATGCAGGAATTCGAACGCGTGGCGGGCATGGCGCGTTATCAGGGGCTCGAGATCGAGCTGTGCTCGCCGGAGCGGCTGCAAGAACACAATCCCTTCATGGAAACCCATGATCTCGTCGGCGGCATGTACGACCCGCTGGACGGTGACATCGACCCCGCACAGATGACGCAGGCGCTGGCCAAGGGTGCCCGGGACATGGGTGCGAAGATCGTCCGCTTTTGCCCGGCTACGGGTGTTTCTCGTAACGGCGAGGGGTGGATCGTCCATACCGAGAAGGGCGATATCGCCTGCGAGTATGTGGTGAACGCCGCTGGTTATTACGCACAGCGAGTGGGAGAATGGTTCAAACCATTCGGCGGCCGCACCGTTCCTATGGTGGTCATGAGCCACCAGTACTTCCTCACCGGTGAAATTCCTGAACTGGAAACTTGGACCAAGGAACACGGCCGCAAGATGCCGATGGTGCGTGACGTGGATATTTCCTACTACCTGCGTCAGGACAAGCACGGCCTGAACCTTGGCCCCTACGAGCGTAACTGCAAGGCCCACTGGGTCACGCCGGACGATCCGATGCCGGAGGATTTCTCCTTCCAGCTTTATCCCGACGATCTCGACCGTCTCGAATTCTACATCGAAGACGCCATGGAGCGTATGCCGATCCTCGGCACGCAAGGGGTAGAGCGCGTCATTAACGGCCCGATTCCTTACGCGCCCGATGGGCTGCCGCTGATCGGCCCGATGCCTGGTGTGAAGAACGCATTCGAAGCCCATTCCTTCACCTTCGGCATTGCCCAGGGTGGCGGGGCAGGCAAGGTGCTGTCGGAATGGATCGTCAACGGTGCCCCCGACTGGGATATGTGGGCTGTCGATCCGCGCCGCTACACCGCCTATGCTGACCACGAATATTCGCTGGTGAAGGCGCTCGAGACCTATGGCCATGAATACGCGATGCACTTCCCCCATCACGCTTGGCCGGCAGGTCGCGACAAGAAACACTCCGCTATCCACGACCGCCTCGCCGCCAAGGGCGCGCAGTTCGGTGCCTATAACGGCTGGGAGCGCGCCAACTGGTTCGCCAAGGATGGTGATGACATATCGGAAGAGGCGACCCAGACCTGGGAGCGCGAAGGCCCCTGGCATGCCCGTGTGAAGGAAGAATGCGAGGCCGTTCGCGACGCTGCCGGTATCATTGATATATGCGGCTTCTCCCGCTTCAACGTGGAAGGTGAAGGCGTCGCCGACTGGCTGCTGGAGCAGATTACCGGTGTGCTGCCCAAGGTGGGGCGTGTGGGTCTTGCCTATTTTGCTGACGACAAGGGTCGTATTGTCACCGAAATGTCGATGATCCGCCATGCGGAAGAGAAATTCACCCTCATCACCGCAGCGTCAGCCCAATGGCATGACCGGGAATGGCTGGAGTCCACCAAGCCGGAGAGCATCACGCTTACCGATCTGACGGAGGAATGGTCGACACAACTCGTTACGGGGCCGAACTCCCGTGCGATTATTGAGGACG
>JBCCRF010000084.1:0-9950 GCA_039208305.1 Pseudomonadota bacterium | reverse complement strand
TGGCTGGTGCATTGTCTTCTAGCACCCAGACGACGCAGCCCTTCATGCCCAGACGTAGAAGCTCTTCTCGCGCGGCAAGAAAAAGACGTTTGCCCAGTCCTATGCCCTGATATTCGGGCAGCAGATAAAGTTCGTAAACCTCACCTTCCTGTGGCAGAGCGGAGACGCGGTTGGCACCCAAAGTTGCGTAGCCGATGATCTGGTTCTCGTGGCGTAGCACGACGATGCGCGTCGAGTTTCGGATAGCTCTTGCCCACCAACGTGGATCGCGCCTGCGGATCATTGTCTCCAGCGCCTGATGCGGGATCAGTCCGCGATAGGCGGAGCGCCAGGACTGTTCGTGCACAGCTGAAATGCCGAAAGCATCTTCCAGCGTGGCCATACGTGTTTCGAGAGCGAGCGTGGTCATACGCCAAAGCCTAGTTAACAGTTCCTTAAGCAACAAGGGCGCTTTGGAATGAGTTCTGCAAAAAGGTTACTGCAGACAGAGTTTTCCACTCATCGGCGGAGCCGAATTCATCAAGTGTATCAGTTTGATACAGCTTCTGCGGTTTTCCTCTTGCGCGATCTCCGCACACCGAAGAAAGCTGCCCACGAATTCCGATGAAGTAGCCGTGAAAGGCGAATCTCATGCAGCTTCGCGACATTGAAACGCTTATCGTAGGCAACCCGCCGCCTTCCTTCGGGGGGCGCTATTTCCTGTTCGTGAAGGTCATCAGCGCGGATGGTATCGTCGGTTGGGGCGAGATGTATGGCGCGACTGTAGGTCCGCAAGTGCAATGCGCTGTGGCGGAGGATATCTTTCATAGGCACTGCGCCGGTCTGTCTGCCCATGATGTCGAAAGGATGTTTCGGCGGGTACATTCGTCCGGGTTTTCCCAGCGACCGGATCCGACGGCGATGGCTGCATTCTCCGCCATCGAAATGGCGTGTTGGGATATCGCCGGGAAGGCCGCTGATAAGCCGGTTCATCAGTTGATCGGCGGCCTCGTGAACCCGCGGCTGCGGTCCTACACCTATCTCTATCCGACCGACGATCAGGACCCGGCAACGTTTTATAGCGATCCCGATGCCAGCGCTGAGGCGGCTGCCCGATACGTGGAGCAGGGCTTTACTGCACTAAAGTTTGATCCTGCCGGCCCCTACACGGTCAACGATCCGCACCAGCCAGCCGTGATCGATATCGATCGATCGGTGCGCTTCTGCAAAGCCATTCGAGAGGCGGTGGGGACAAAGGCTGACCTGCTGTTCGGTACCCATGGCCAGTTCACGCCGTCCGGCGCTGTGCGAATGGCGCGGGCAATCGCACCCTACGATCCGCTGTGGTTCGAGGAGCCAATTTCGCCTGAAATGCCGGAAGCGATGGTGCATGTTGCGCAGCATTCATCAGTGCCAATCGCAACAGGCGAACGGCTGACGACAAAATACGAGTTTGCCCGCGTTCTCGCCTGCGGTGCTGCCAACATTCTCCAACCGGCGCTGGGGCGCTCAGGCGGTATTTGGGAGGGCAAGAAAATCGCTGCGATCGCTGAAGTATATGCAGCGCAGGTCGCTCCGCATCTTTATTGCGGGCCGATTGAGGCAGCGGCGAATATCCAATTCGGCGCGTCGATCACAAATTTCCTGATCCTTGAGTCCATCAAGCAGTTCGGCGGGTTTCACGCGGAGCTTCTGGATCACCCCATCGAGTGGGAGGACGGCCATGTCATCCCGTCCGACCGTCCGGGCCTTGGTCACAACATCAGGGAAGATGTGGCGCGTGCGCATCCCTACACTGGTGATAGATTGCACCTTGAGATGCAGGACGACATCTACGACTACAGCAACGAAAACCGCTTCGCCGGGGGCTAGGGGCCAAAGAAGATGAGCCACGGGGAAAGCGCGCTCGAATTCGTCCAAGAAGCGGACTACGTTATCGTCGGGTCCGGCTCGGCGGGATCGGTGGCGGCTGCCCGGCTGTCGGAAGACGGCAAGCACTCCGTGCTGGTATTGGAATATGGCGGGACCGATATTGGCCCCTTCATTCAGATGCCTGCCGCTTTGTCTTATCCGATGAACATGGCACGGTACGACTGGGGGTTCGGTACCCAGCCGGAGCCGCATCTCAACAACCGCGTTCTGGCGACGCCGCGCGGCAAGGTGATCGGTGGGTCCTCGTCCATCAATGGCATGGTCTACGTGCGGGGCCACGCCCGCGATTTCGACCATTGGGAGGAGAGCGGCGCGAGCGGCTGGAGCTATGCCGATGTGCAGCCCTATTTCCAGCGCGCTGAAACAAACCATGGCGGCGCGCAGGGTGAGGGCCGCGGAACCGATGGCCCACTGCATGTCGGTCGTGGGCCGCGTGACAATCCACTGTTTGACGCCTTTGTCGAGGCAGGTCGTCAGGCTGGCTTCGAGACGACTGAAGATTACAACGGGTTGAAGCAGGAAGGCTTCGGCGCGATGGAGCAGACGGTGCATATGGGTCGTCGCTGGTCCGCTGCGAACGCGTATCTGAAACCGGCTCTGCGCCGCGACAATCTTCGGATGATGAGCTGTTTCGTGCGGCGCATCGTCTTCGAGGGCAAGCGCGCCATCGGTGTCGAAGTGCAAAGGGGCGATCGCGTGGAGTATGTGCGCGCCCACCGCGAAGTCGTAATGGCAGCGTCGTCTATCAATTCGCCGAAGCTGCTCATGCTGTCAGGCATAGGCCCGGCGGACCATCTTAAACAGCACGGCATCAAGGTGCTGGCGGACAGGCCAGGCGTCGGTGGCAACCTGCAGGATCATCTGGAGCTCTACATCCAACAGGCCTGTCTGCAGCCGATCACCCTCTATTCGAAGCTTAACCTGTTTTCGAAGGCTGTCATCGGCGCGCAGTGGCTGTTCTTGAAGAAGGGGCTTGGAACGTCGAACCAATTTGAGAGCGCGGCTTTTGTCCGGTCAGCACCGGGCGTTGATTATCCCGATATTCAATATCACTTCCTGCCAGTCGCCATCCGCTATGACGGCAAGGCCCCCGCGGAAGGACACGGTTTCCAGGCGCATGTCGGACCGATGCGATCAAAGTCGCGTGGGACCATCCGTCTCGCATCGGCAGATCCGTTGGATTCGCCTGAAATCCGCTTCAATTACATGAGCCATCCGGATGATTTTCCCGAATTTCGCCACTGTATCCGGCTGACGCGGGAGATCTTCCGCCAGCCTGCTTTCGCTCCGTACGCCGGTCATGAAATCGCGCCTGGTGAGGCAATACAAAGCGATGACGAATTAGACGGCTACATCCGCGAGCATGTGGAGAGCGCTTACCATCCTTGTGGAACCGTCAAGATGGGAGCGGCGGATGCGCCGGACAGCGTGGTTGATCCGCAATGTCGTGTGATCGGGGTCGAGGGATTGCGGGTTATAGACACATCAATCTTTCCGCGCATTACCAACGGCAACCTCAATGGTCCGGCGATTATGACAGCGGAGAAGGCGTCGGATCATATCCTGGGTCGTGAGCCGCTGCCGCGATCCAACTTGGAGCCGTGGATCAATCCGAACTGGCAAGTGTCCGACCGCTGATCGTTACGACCACAGCTTTTTACCCTCGTGGCTGGCGGCACGCTGTGCGGCCCGTTCGTCGCGTCGTTTCTTTCGCGCTGCCTCAATATCGACTGCCAGATGATTGTCACCCCGCTGTTTGGCCAGTTGCATCTGCTTCTGACGTTCTCTCAGCGCTGTCAATCGTTCTGCGGTATGGGTGCCATGGCATCGTGGGCAGGAGACGCCCTCCTCGAAGTGAGAATGCTCCATGTCTTCCGGCACGATCGGCATGCGGCAGCCGTGGCAGAGCCGATTGTTACCCGGTACGAGGCCGTGGCGGACGGATACGCGATCGTCGAAGACGAAGCATTCTCCTTCCCAAAGGCTGTTCTCCTGCGGAACTTCTTCGAGATATTTCAAGATGCCGCCCTTGAGATGGTAGACGTTCTCGAACCCGCGCTGCTTCATCAGTGCCGTCGACTTCTCGCAGCGGATACCGCCGGTGCAGAACATGGCGATAGGCGTGTCTTTGGGCAGGTCTAGCGCCCTGTCGGCCCAGTCCGGCAATTCGCCGAAGCTTTCAGTTTTCGGGTCGATGGCACCTGCAAACGTACCCAGTTCGACCTCATAGGTGTTGCGTGTATCTACCACTATGACATCTTCGCGGGCGATGAGATCGTTCCAATCAGCCGCCTCGACATAGGTCCCTGAATCGCGGGCAGCATCGATGCCCTCCACACCAAGCGTCACGATTTCTCTTTTCAGGCGAACCTTCATCCGGTTGAAGGGCTGGGCCTTTGCGGTCGAGTATTTGACATCGAGCGGCCCGATTTCGTTTCGCGCTTCCAGCCATCCGATGAGGTCAGCTATGGCCTCTTGCGCACCTGCCACTGTGCCGTTGATGCCTTCATTTGCTAGCAGTAGCGTTCCGAAGATCGACAACGTCTTGCAACGCTTGTTTAGGGCAGCCTGCAGGTTTGGGGGGTCGGGCAGCGGTACGAATTTATAAAGCGCCGCGACCGTCCATTCATCGGGCAGCTCAGACTGATCGGAACGTATCAAAGGTTAACACCCTGTTGGCGCGAAGCGCACAAATTGCGCGGTAATTTAACGCAAGTGATTCAGTTTGGGCCAGTCCTTGCTCACTGCGATCCCAATCGACAGGTCGAAATTAACACCGCGTTAACCATCAGACCCCAAAAGTTAATACAGGTGGATTCCGCGCGGTTTCCGCCGAAGACGTCGTTGTGACCAACGCCCGGGCGGGATGCGGTCAAGCAGGGGTTAGGGCGAATGTTGTCACGGTTTGGAGATATCTTCCGTCGAACGAGCGGAGAGAGGGTAGAGGCGCCGACGGCGCACAAACCTTTGATGCGGGTGCTGGAACCGCGTGTCCTTCTGGATGCTGCAGGTGTTGAAACTGCCCGTGACATGGCCGATCAGACCGTCCACGCAGACATTGCTGACAATGTCGTTGCCGAATTGAACGAGACCTTGCCCGCCGAAGGTCATGTTCCTGCGCAGCGCGATCTATCCCGCGACATCGTCTTTATCGATGGCAACGTCGAGGATATCGGCGAATTGCTGATGGATATCGATCCCGACGTAGAAGTTCACGTACTCGATCTGCAAAGCGATGGCGTTGAGCAGATCGCCGACATTCTGGACACGCGCGAGGATATTGCCGCAGTCCATATCTTCTCCCACGGTGGAGAGGGTTTCCTCAACCTCGGTTCCAGTCAGCTCACCGGCGGCACCATCACGACGTCCCATGTCGAAGCGCTGACCCGGATTGGAGCTGCGCTGTCTGAAGACGGGGATATCCTGCTCTACGGTTGCGATTTCGGCGCGGGAACGGCCGGTCGCGCAGCCGCAGCCCAACTGGCAGCTGTCACGGGTGCCGATATCGCTGCATCCAACGACCTGACCGGGTCGGAAGAGCAGGGCGGTGACTGGGACCTCGAAGTCGTGGAAGGTCAGGTCGAAGCCCGGGGGTATCAGCTAGAAGGTTTTGATGGCCTTCTTGCCGCATTCGAACTGGGCGCGCTCACCGAACCGGTCGTGAACTACGAGGACCCCAACGGCGCTCCCGGTAATACCGATTTTCAGGTTGTTATCGATGGCCGCACCGTCGGTACCACCGGTACCGTTGCCACCTGGGAAAATGCAGGCACTTTCGAAGGTCCCAATGGCCCAGTTGCGGTGGATCTCGTCGCGACTGTCGTTGGGGTCTCTGACCCGGCGACCATGGGCGCCGGCTTCGGCACCCGCTCCTTTGATGCCAATCAGGACGGTGATCCAACCCTGGATGATTTCCGTATCCAGGTGGTCAACGACAATCCGCCAACTGGTCTCCAGCTCTTTACCAACAATGGCGGCAGCTTCCCGCAGAGGGGGTATGGCTACGTCGATATCGAGTGGACCATTGTTGATGCGACCACCGGGGCCATCATGCCGGTTGGCGATATCGACTTCACCCTTTCCGATATCGACGGCAGTCAGGGCAATCCGAACTCGCGCGAGGAGGTCACCGTCGCGCTGGATGACCTTGCCTCTTATACGTTTGAGGCTTCCTCCAATCTGGAAGCCGTCAACACTGGAACCGGTATCAATGTCTCCGGTACCGAAGACCAGGGCGATGAGCAGAACAGCTGGGTCACGTTGTCCTGGGAAAGCACCAATGCGCTCTCTGTCCGCTACGGCAGCTATACGGGTAACTCATTCTACAATCACGATGGCGATGGTGAACTGACTATCGACAACCCGGTTACTTATTACGCGTCCGATATCGATCTGGATGCCGATGATTCCTCAGGCGCAACCGGTTCGGCATTTGCACAGACTTACCTGCTTCAAGACACTGTTCCAGGTTATCCGGTCTCCATCGTCGACGGTGACGTAGACGTCATCAATTTTGGTCAGAACGCCACCGACGCGCGGATCACTCTCACCAATACGCAGCCTGGTGATCAGTTGACTTGGGACCAGACGGTCTTTGATGCACTTGGTCTGACGATCTCATCTTCAGTGGGTGGCGGCGGCGAAATTATCGTCGATATCAGCGGTCGAACATCGACCGCCGACTATGAATCGGCGTTTCAGGCGCTGCGATTTTCCAACACTCAAGCTGGTTTTGCCGGAACACCCAGTGCGCCGAGCACCGTTGACCGCATCCTGAACTTTCAAGTTTTCGACGACGCGTTTTCCAGTCAAACGGTTCAGACAACCATCACAATTGCCGATGGCTCCGGCGAACCAAATGGTGTGCAGGACGTCTTTGTCACCGATCAGGGCAATGCCGTTTCCCGCACGGCAGGCAACGGACTGCTGTTCAATGACGTAGACCCGAATGGCTTGCCGCTCACGATTGCATCCGCAGTGGACCGTGATGGCAATGCCATCACCGTGAACGCCGTCGGTGCTGCCGCTCCAGTTTCTGCAACCCTTCCCTCAGGGTCGACCTTGACCCTGTATGCCGACGGTTCATTCGACTACACACCGTCCGCCAATTTCATCGGGACGGAGTATTTCGACTACACGCTGACGAATGGCGCAACAACAGCCGAAACCTACGCCGCATTCAACGTGCAGGGGACCGGCTGGATACTGACCGGCAGTTCCCTGGTGAACGAAGGCCAGTCCGCCGGATACTCGATCGAGTACACTGAGCCGCTGACGCCCGGTTCCAGCGTTTCTGTTGACATCGGAACGCTCAATCTGACGTCATCCGATGCCGATTTCGACACATCGCTGAACGCTGATGTCCTCGCTGCCATTCAGAACGCCATCATCGGCAAGCCAGAATACACGCTCGTCGGCAACACACTCACCTATACCGTCGCCAATCCAATCACCGTCACTCAGGACACATCGGCCAGCGGTTTCGTCGACATTTCGGGTAATCCGTCGGCGACCGATCTTGGCTTTGATGATGAGTCGATTTCAGGTGCTCTCGCCATTCCGTTCGGGTTCGATTTCTATGGAACGACCTATAACGAGATTTACGTCACCGATAACGGCTGGGCGTCGTTTGTTCAGCCGACAAATGCATTCTGGAACAATCAGGACCTGACCAACGGGACCGCTGCCGGTGGCTTGCCGATCATCGCTGGTCTTTGGGACGACCTGCACACAGGCCTTGGCGGTACCGTTTATGTCAATACCGTTGGCCCTGTCGGCGATCGCGAGTTCATTATCCAGTTCGACGATGTCGATCACTACAATTCGCAAGGCACTGAAATCACATTTCAAATGGTGCTGCAGGAAGCGACCGGCGCCGTTATTTTCCGTTATGACGACGTGAATTTCGGCAATCAGGCTTGGAATGACGGGGCAAGCGCCTCAATTGGTATCCAATCAGGAACCGGTTTTTCCGAAGCGTTTTCTTTTAACTTCGCGAGCCTGAGTGACAATTCCTCCATCACATTCGCCCCCTCTACCGATCCTGTCACTCCCGAGGTTCTGAGTTTCGGTCTGGGCAATGTCGATGACACCTTGGCCGAGGGCAACGAGACCTATCAGCTGACGCTTTCGAATGCGGTCAATAGCACCGTTTCGGTGGCGGATAGTGTCACGACCACCATTGCTGATGATGAAAACTCAGTTCCTCTCGCTGCTGACGATACGTTTGCCGTGCAGGGCGGCACGGCCACGATCATCGACCCGCGGATCAACGATGACGATCCAGATAATGACGCCCTCGTCATATTGAACATCACGGACCCGGCAGCGCCCGGCGCGCCTATTGTTTTGACCAACGGCGTACCCGTGACGCTGGCCTCCGGTACGACGGTCGAGCGACAGGCCGACGGCACGCTGCTGGTGTTACGACCAGTCGGTTCACCGGAAACAGAGACGTTCGACTATGAAATCACCGATCAGGTCGGTGGGTTCGACAGCGCGACCATCACGCTTGCCCGCGATACCGATGGTGATGGCGTCATCGACTCTGTGGATATCGATGACGACAACGATGGCATCATTGATATTAACGAACGCGCGCCCGTCGCCTTCACGTCCGCCGATACGTTCAACGCGCCGGGCTACCCAAACACCAACAACACCGACAATCCCGGCAGTTTCACCGGTCTTGCGCCAGCCGGCGATACGACGGTCGATTTCAACTACCAACTCGATGGCAGCGCGACGTGGCAGAACGGTGTTTCGATCCGCAACAATCAGAACGGCGTCGTGGGGGAGTTCGTCCGCGCTCAAGCTCGTAACACCGATTTTGATGCGGGCAATACGGCAACCTATACTTACGACTTCACCACGCCGGTCACCAATGTCAGTTTTACGATTGGCGGTATTGATTCCGGTGATACGGTTCGCATTCAGGCAGTTGTCGACGGTGTTCTGACGGATCTGCCAGCCTCTGCCTTCAGCGATCTGGACGCTGATCTGTCCAACTACAATGGGGAGGCCAACACCTTCATCAGCAACGCCGGTGGCTCCAATAACCTTGGGATTAACACGCTGGATGTGTCCGTCACCGGTCCGGTGGAAGCGATTGTGATCACAACCGGCAAATCGCCCGGGTCCAACGCTGCGGTGACGATCGGTTTTTCCGGTCTTGAGTATGAAGGCCTTGCGTCGCTCGACAGCGACAACGACGGGTTGATCGACGCGCGCGATCTCGATTCCGACAATGATGGCATAACCGACAGTGTCGAGGGGCAGATCACCGCTGGGTATATAGCACCCACCGGTAGCGACAGCGATGGCGATGGTTTGCTCGATGTTTACGACGCCGATACAGGCAGCACCGACGCTACTCTTTCGGCAGGTCTCGGCTTTGTCGATACCGATGGAGATGGCCGCGCCGACCGTATCGATGCCGACTCCGACAATGATGGTACTGGCGATATTGCTGAGCGTGGCGACGGCGGCCCGACGACGATCACCTCGACCACTGACAGTGATAATGACGGCCTGCTCGACATATTTGAAGGCAGTGATGTCGCCGACGGTTTCGACGCCAATGATGAAAACCTTGAGCCGACGAACACGACTTTCAATCTAAGCGGCGTGCCTGCGCTCAACCCTGATGGTAGCAACGCCGTTCCGCTCGACATTGACCTCGATTTCCGAGATTCGCCGAACGCTCCCACTGCTGCTGACGATGCGCAGACGACAGCTGAGGACACGGCTGTGTCGGGCGCTGTTGTCCTGAACGATGTGGATGGCGATACGCTGACGGCTACGCTGTCCACGGTGTCCGCTGAGCAGCCACAGAACGGCAGCGTCGTGGTGAACACGGACGGGACCTACACCTACACACCGAATGCGGACTTCAACGGCACGGACAGCTTCGTTGTGCTTGTGGATGATGGCAACGGCGGGACGGATACGGCGACGGTGACGATCACGGTGACGCCTGTGAACGATGCCCCGACGGCAGCTGATGACGCGCAGACCACCAATGAAGATACCGCTGTGTC
>JBCCRF010000083.1:0-10036 GCA_039208305.1 Pseudomonadota bacterium | reverse complement strand
GGCGTTTCTCGGAACCGCTTCTCTTTCATCAGACCGCGGGTGAACGACGCGCTGATGGCGACAGCGGACGACCTCGTCCGCGTCGTGCATCTTGAGGATGTCCGCGATACGCGGGTGGCGAATCTGTCCTACGGACAGCAGCGGCAACTGGAAATCGCGATGGCATTGTCCGGTGCGCCGCGCTTCATCCTTTTCGATGAACCGGCCGCTGGCCTGTCTCCCACCGAGCGCACGGAACTGATTGAGATCCTCACCGGCCTGCCATCTCACATGGGTTACATCATCATCGAACACGATATGGACGTCGCGCTGCGCGTCTCGGAGTCCGTGTCGATGATGCACAATGGGCGCATATTCAAGGAGGGCAAGCCAGCCGAGATCGAAGAGGACCCGGAAGTGCAGGCGCTTTATCTTGGGGGCGGTCATGACTGATGCCGCCCGCAACCTGCGCGCGCCTCGTCTCGAGGTGAAGGGTCTGAACGTCTATTACGGGCAAAGCCATGCGCTGCAGGGTGTCGACCTGACGTTGCATCGTGGCGTCCTGTCCGTGGTGGGACGCAACGGCATGGGTAAGACGACCCTGTGTAAGGCCATCATGGGGCTGGAACCTGCATCCTCCGGCACAATCTCCTTCGATGGTCAGTCGCTCGAGGGTATGACGTCGGCGGAGCGGGCGCGGGCCGGGATCGGCTACGTGCCGCAGGGACGGCGCCTCTGGCCGTCGCTCACGGTGGACGAGCATCTGAAGATCGTGGAGCGCAAGGGCGGGGCATGGACCGCCGAGCGCATTTATTCGACCTTCCCACGTCTTGCTGAGCGCAAGAGCAATGGTGGCGCGCAGCTATCGGGCGGCGAGCAGCAAATGCTCGCGATCTCGCGAGCGCTGCTGCTTAACCCGTCGTTGTTGGTGATGGATGAGCCGACTGAGGGCCTTGCACCCGTCATCGTCGATCTCGTCGAGGATATGCTCATCCGCCTCGGGCAAGAGGGTGATATCGATGTCCTTGTGATCGAGCAGAACATCGGCGTTGCGACGTCGGTGTCTGAGAATGTCGCCATCATGGTCAACGGTCGCATCAACCGAATAATGGAGGCTGGTGTTCTCGCCGCTGACCGTGATCTGCAGCAGGCTCTGCTGGGCGTCGGCCGCCATGCCCATGATGAGACCCCGCAGACGGATGCGGAAAAAGAGGAGAAGGCTGCTTCGGCCAAGACCGGGCCGATAAAAATCTACATGTCCAACCCGAAGGTACCGACCCGCTGGACGCAGCCGGTGCCCGTGCGTGTTATCGAAGGGTCGGCACGGACGAAATCGGAAACGAGCACGACGTCGGTGGCCACAAGGATAGAGCCGCTTTCGGCACGCATCCGTGGTGCAGGAACCCGTGTGCTGGTGGCCGGAACGCTGGACACGAAGGGTGACGAGCTGCGGTTCATGCGCGACGTGCTAAAGGCGCAGGGGCTGAACGTGCAGATGGTAGACCTGTCCACCAGTGGCAAACCATCTGGCGCTGAGGTTCCACCTCACGCCGTCGCCGCGTTCCATCCGCGTGGCACGTCCGGTGTGTTCACCGGGGACCGCGGCACCGCAGTGGCAGGCATGACGGAGGCTTTTGCCCGCTGGATGGCAGCGCAGGAAAACGTCGCTGGCATCATTTCGGCCGGCGGATCTGGCGGCACGGCACTCGCGTCACCTGCTATGCGAACGCTGCCGGTCGGCGTGCCCAAGGTGATGATCTCCACCGTCGCATCCGGCGATGTGGAGAAATATGTCGGCCCGTCCGACATGTTGATGTTGCACTCGGTGGCCGACGTTCAGGGCATCAATTCCATCACCCGCGAGGTGTTGACCAACGGCGCTCAGGCTCTGGCGGGCATGGTCAAAGCGCGGATGAATGCGCGCCCTGTCGCTGGTGCGAATGACAAGCCTGCCATCGGCATCACCATGTTCGGTGTCACCACGCCATGCGTGCAGCAAGTCTCCAAGGCACTGGAGGCGAATTACGATTGCCTCGTCTTTCACGCCACCGGCACCGGTGGTCGGTCGATGGAGAAGCTGCTCGATTCCGGAATGTTGACCGGCGTGTTGGATCTGACCACGACGGAAATCTGCGACATGCTGATGGGCGGCGTGTTCCCCGCCAATGAGGACCGCTTCGGTGCGGCCATTCGCTCCGGTCTGCCCTATATCGGCGCTTGCGGCGCGTTGGACATGGTCAATTTCGGAGCGCCGGAAACGGTGCCAGAGAAGTATCGCGACCGGCTGTTCTACGAGCACAATCCGCAGGTCACGCTGATGCGGACGACGCCGGATGAGAATACGCGAATGGGTCGCTGGATTGGCGAGCGTCTGAACGAGATGACCGGGCCGGTGCGCTTCTTTTTGCCGGAAGGCGGTGTGTCCGCGCTCGATGCGCCGGGGCAGGCTTTCGACGATCCGATCGCGCGCAAAGCACTGTTTGCTGCGCTGGAAGAGACGGTGCGCCAGACATCTTCGCGCCAACTCGTACGCGTCCCACACAAAATCAATGATCCCGAATTTGCTGCACAGGTGGTTTCGACCTTTCGCGGCTTCTTCGGCAACCAGAACCGCAAGGCAGGATAGTCCTACATGCACCACCGTTCCGAACTGATGAAAAAATACCGCGCCATGCGCGATGCTGGTGAACCGATCATTGGTGGCGGCGCAGGCACTGGACTGTCCGCCAAATGCGAGGAAGCAGGCGGCATTGATCTGATCGTCATCTACAATTCAGGTCGATACCGGATGGCCGGTCGAGGTTCGTTGGCTGGTCTGATGCCATACGGTGACGCCAACGGTGTGGTGATGGAAATGGCGGGCGAAGTGCTGCCGGTCGTCAAGAACACTCCGGTGCTTGCTGGTGTCTGCGCTTCCGACCCGTTCCGGCTGATGGACAAGTTTCTCGACGAGGTGAAAGCGGCAGGCTTTTCCGGCGTGCAGAACTTCCCGACCGTCGGCCTGATCGATGGCACCTTCCGCGCGAACCTGGAAGAGACCGGCATGTCCTATGCGCTGGAAGTGGACATGATCGAAATGGCGGCGGGCAAGGACATGCTGACCACGCCGTATGTGTTCAGCACCGATGACGCGACGGCTATGGCGAAAGCGGGTGCCGACATCATTGTCGTGCATCTAGGCCTGACCACCGGTGGCTCCATCGGTGCCGAAACCGGCTGCACCCTCGAAGAGGCGCCGAAGCTAACTGACGAATGGGCTCAGGCCGCGCTGGACGTCAATCCGGATGCCATCGTGCTGGTTCATGGCGGACCGGTGGCGATGCCAGAAGATGCAGACTTCGTATTGAAGAACACGAAGCATTGCCACGGCTTCTACGGCGCATCCTCGATGGAGCGGCTGCCGACGGAAATCGCACTCACTGAGCAGACGAAGAAATTCAAGCAGATCGGTCGCTAAGCCGACGACGAAACGACAACCGCATTTGCGGTACGGAGGACGAGAACAATGACAGGCGAACTCATCGGAGAACTGGTGCTGTGGCTGATCGCAGCCGTTATCGTCATCTTCATTCTCTACTGGGTGATGAACTGGCTCTACCGCCGGTCCACCAAGGAAGTCGCCTTCGTGCGAACGGGTTTCTTGGGTGAAAAGGTTGTCATCGACGGTGGAGCATTCGTGTGGCCGATCATCCACGATATTACACCGGTTTCCATGAACACCGTCCCGCTTGAAGTGGTGCGCGAAAAGGACGAGGCGCTCATCACCAAGGACCGCATGCGCGTTGATGTGGATGCGGAGTTCTACGTACGCGTGGCGCAGGACCGCAAAGCGGTTTCGCTTGCAGCGTCTACATTGGGCCGCCGCACGTTGGAGCCGGAGCGCATCCATTCTCTGCTGTCCGGTAAGTTCGTGTCGGCGTTGCGCTCTGTAGCGTCGGAAATGACGATGGAGGAGTTGCACGAGCAGCGAGGAGACTACGTCAAACGTGTCCTCCAGTATGCGCAGGAAGGTCTCGACAAGAACGGATTGGAGCTGGAGAGCGTCGCGATCACCGATATTGACCAGACGGATATCGAATATTTCAACCCGTCGAACACCTTCGATGCGGAGGGTCTGACCACCGTTATCGAGAGCATCGAGAACCGCCGTAAACTTCGAAACGATATCGAACAGGATTCGATGATCCGCATCCGCACCCGCAATTTGGAGGCGGAGAAACAGGCGCTGGAAATCGAGCGTGAAAGCGAGGAGGCTCGTCTGGAGCAAGAGCGCGAAGTCGAGTTCCGTCGCGCCCAGCAACGTGCCGAACTGGTGCGCGAGCGGGCCGAGCAAGAGACGGCATCTGAACAGGCCAGCATCGCTAGCCGCGAGCAGATCGAGACGGCCCGTATCGCCAATGATCGCCAGATTTCGGAACGGCGCATCACGTCCGAGCGGGAAATCCGGCAGCTGGAAATCGAGCGTCAGCAAGCGATCGAAGAAGCGGAGATCGTTACCCGTGAGCAACTTGAGAAGGCTCGTATTGCGCAGGAGAAAAACCTCACCGAGGAACGCATCAAGACGAAACAGATGACGGACTCTGCCGAGATCACGGCAAAAGAAGCCATTGAAAAGGCCCGCATCGCTCAAGAACGGGCGATCACCGAAGCGCGCATTGCCAAGGAGCAGGAAACGCAAGCACGCGAGATCGAGCGGCAGCGCAATGTGGATGCGGCTGATATCGAAGCGCGTGAGGCGACGGAGAAAGCCCGCATCGCGCAGGAGCGAGAGGTCACGCAGGCGCGCATTGAGTTGGAGGAAAACACGAAGCAGCGTGAGATCGCGCGGAATCTGAGCGTGCAGGAGGCTGAGATCGCTGCACGTGAGGCTGCAGAGAAACTGCGGATTGCACAGGAGCAGGTCATTAGTGCCGAGCGCATCGCGTCCGATCAGAAGACGCGACAGCTCGAAATCGAACGCCAGAAGGTGCTGGAGGCAGCGCAAATTTCTGCACAGGAATCCACCGATGCAACCCGTATCGCGCAGGAAGAGCGCATCCGCAGTCTCGAAATATCACGCAATAAAGCGGTGGAAGAGGCAGAGATTGCAGCGCGTGAAGCTGTTGAAAAAACGCGCATCGCTCAAGAGAAGAAACTCACTGTCGAGCGCATTGCGTCACGTGAGGAAACCGATAGCCGCGACGTCGAGAGGCAGTCCGCTCTCGATGCAGCGCAGATCGCTGCTCGTGAGGCACGCGAGGCCCGCCAGATCGCACAGGAGAAAGCGACTGCTGCCGAGCGCATCGCTTTCGAGAAGGAAACCCGCGAGTTGGAAATCGAGCGCAACCAAGCGCTGGATGAAGCGGAGGTTGCCGCGCGTGAAAGTGTTGAAGCAGCCCGTATCGCGCAGGAGAAGAAACTCGCTGTCCAGCGTATCGACAGCCAGGAGGCGACCCGCGAGCGCGAGGTCAAACGCGAGCGCATCCTGCGCGAGGCCGAGATTGCAGCGGACGAAGCCACCGAGGCGGCTCGCATAGCCAAAGAGAAGAAGGTGGCTGCCGAGCGCATCGCCTACGAGCAGGATCTTCGCGAGCGCGAGGTGGCGAGAAACCGTGCGGTGGACGAAGCGCAGATCGCAGCAGAAAAGGTCACCGAAGCGGCCCGCGTTGCCAAGCAGAAGGCGATCGACTCCGAGCGCGTGAATGCCGAACGCGAAGTCGAACAGGTGAAGATCGAACGCCGCCGCGCTATCGAACAGTTGGAAGTCGCGCGCATGCAGGCGCTTCGTGAGGCTGAAATCGCGTCACGTGAAGAGGTGGAGCGCGCCGAGATCGCTGCAGAGCGTGGTCTCGACGAAGCCCGCATCGGCCACCAAACAGAGCGGCGGCGCCGCGAAGTCGAGCGCGAGAAAGACGTGGCGACGGCCGAGATGGACAAGGCCATCGAGCTCTATCGCAAGTCGCTGGACGAAAGTGCGGCGCAAGCCGAGTCCGAAAATGCAAAAGCCCGCGCCATAGAAGCCGCTGAGAAAGCTAAAACCGTCGGCGAGAAGGAGATCGCCGAACGTCGCAAAACAGTCGATGTCACCATGGCCGAAAAACAGGCCGAGGAAAAACGCATTGCTGCGGAGGCTGACAAGGTGCGGGCCGCTGTGGAAGCCGAGGCACAGAAGCTCATCAACGAGGCGGAAAACGTGCTCACAGACGAAGCGCGCCACTCGCTCTTCAAGCGCAAGATGTTGGAGCATGTGGAGGGGATCGTGTCGGCGTCCGCCCGTCCGCTGGAGAAGATCAACGACATCAAGATCATGCAGCTTGGCGGGTCCGGTTCGCAGGGGCTCGATTGGGCCAATGGCGGTCCGAATGGGTCTGGCGGCGGATCGGGTGGTGGTGGAGGAAGTCCGACCGACGAGGTCATGAACTCCGCCCTGCGCTACCGCGTGCAGGCGCCTATGGTGGACAGTTTGCTATCGGATATAGGGCTCGATGGCTCAAACATTTCGCGCTCGACCATCTTCCGCGATGCGAGCGACATGAGCCGCGCGGCATCGGAAGCCAAGAAGCTGAAAGGGCCTGGCGGCCGCAGTTCCGATGGCGCCCCCGGAGGTAAAGGCTGATGGCGCGGGTCTTCGTCTCATCGGTCATCAACGCGCCCGCGGCGAAAGTGTGGGAGCGGGTGCGCGACTTCAACGGTCTACCGAATTGGCATCCACGTATCCGCGACAGCCGCATCGAAGACGCGCTGCCGGCGGACAAAATCGGCTGCATTCGCAACTTCAATCTGCAGAACGGCGACAACATCCGCGAGCAGTTGCTAGGCATGTCGGACTACGACCTGTTCTGCTCCTACGCGATCCTCGAAAGCCCGATGCCGTTGACGGACTACGTCGCAACGCTTCGGGTCACGCCGATTACCGATGGTGAGCGCAGTTTCGTCGAATGGTCAGCCGAATTCGAATGTGCGCCGGAGGATGAAAGCGATCTTGTATCCGGTATCGGCACCAACGTGTTCCAGGGCGGCTTCGACGCGTTGAAGCGGCATTTCGGGGGCTAAGATGGTGAAGGTTGTCCGCAGCACAATTCTGGAACAACCGGTCGATGCCGTGTGGGACGTGCTGCGCGATTTCAACGGACACGACTGGTGGCACCCGGCGATTGCCAGCAGTCAGATTGAGCGGGGGGAAAGCGCTGACCGTGTCGGCTGCATTCGGCGCTTCAGGTTGGCCGATGGGTCTGAACTGCGCGAGCAGTTGCTGACGCTTTCGGATGCGGAGACGGCTTATTCCTATTGCCTGCTCGATACGCCGGTGCCGCTCTTCAACTACGTGTCCCACGTTCGCTTGCTGCCGGTCACGGATGGTGACCGCACGTTTTGGCAATGGGAAAGCCGGTTCGACACGCCGCGCGGTCGCGAGAAGGAACTGGCCGAATTGGTAGGCGAGGGCATCTATGGCGACGGCTTTACTGCAATACGCAACCATTTTCAGCAAAGGGCGGCTGCATGATTTCTGTCGAGACGTTCACCAACGCGGATCAGGCTGCAGGTGCTCTGGGGCCGGATGCCATCTACCACGGTGGAGGCACCATCGTGATGCGCACGCTGAACTATGGCGAACAGAATTTCAGCCGCATCGTGCGGTCCACCGATTCGGCACTGAAACGGATCGCAATCGCCGGTGATCGGATCGAAATCGGTGCTGGCGTCACCATGAGCGAGGTCATCGCCTCGCGCGATCTGGATTTTCTCCATCCGGTGGCGCGCAGCGTTGGCGGGCCTACCGTTCGTAACGCGGCGACGGTGGGCGGCAATTTGTTTGCCGAGCATCCCTACGGTGATTTCGCTACCGCGCTGCTGGCCTTGGATGCGAAGGTTCGCACCTCCGGCGGGAGCGAGCAGGACATGGAGAGCTTTCTTGCAGGACGGAATTCGTTCAATGGCTTGGTGACAAGCCTCAGCATTGTTCGTCCGCAGGGGCAAGATTTCCGTTACCGCAAGGTCACGCGCATCAAGCCCAAGGGTGTATCGATCATGTCGATTGCCGCCTGGACACCGCAATCGGCAGGTCGCGTTGGTGAGGCTCGCATTGCCTTTGGCGCGATGGGTGCGACGCCATTGCGAGCGAAGGAAGCTGAGCGGGCGCTGTCAGACAAGAGCCTTGACCGTTCCAGTGTTGAAGCTGCGATGGCTGCGCTGCGCGGTGATTTTCAACCACCGGACGATGCTCTGGCCTCCGGCTGGTACCGCTCAGAAGTCGCACCTGTTCACCTGCGCCGCCTGCTGCTGGATGAGGAGGTCGCCCGATGACCAAAGTTCCTGTTCGCTTCACCCATAATGGTCGCGAGAAAGCAGTTTTCGCCGATGGTGGAGACAATCTGCTGGAGGTGCTGCGTCGCGGTATCGGTGACCTGTCGCCGAAGTATGGATGCGGGCAGGGCACTTGTGGCACCTGCACCGTGCTGATCGACGGTGAACCGTATCTGGCTTGTCTGACCCTTGCGGTAGCCAGTGAGGGCAAGACAGTCGATACCGTTGGAGGTCTTGCCAACGGTCCTGATCTGCATCCGTTGCAGCAGGCCTTCATGGATCACTTTGCTGCCCAGTGTGGCTACTGCACCTCTGGCATGCTGATGGCAGCCAAGGCGCTGCTGGACCGCAACCAGAACCCAACTCGGTACGAGGTTATCGAGGCGATCTCCGGAAATCTTTGCCGCTGTACGGGCTACGAGCCCATCATCGATGCGGTGCTGACGGCCGCTGAGCGCATGCGTGGCGGCTACGGCTCCAACAGCATGGGGAGGGCAGGCTGATGTCCTCTGTCGAATTCCGCAAGGATCTGTTTGCTGACGAGCGACCTGAAGGGTTGAACGAGATTGGTCTGCCAAAACAGCGGCAGGACGCGCTGGGTCACGTCACTGGCCGCACCGCGTACTACGACGACCATCTCTACGATGGCCTGCTGCACATGCGCATTTGCCGTTCGACGGAGCATCACGCGCGCATCCGGTCGATCAATCTCAACGGTGTGGCTTCCATGCCAGGTGTCGTTCGCGTCGTTGAGGCCAAGGACGTTCCCAACAACATGAATACACTTTTGTCCCTGATCGGTTTCGGTCGTGATGACGAAGCGCTGCTGCAGGACAAGAAGGTCGGCTATATGGGCGAGGCGATCGTGGCCGTCATTGCCGAGACCGATCTGCAGGCACGAGCTGCGGTGGATGCGATCACCGTGGATTACGAGCTGTTGCCCTTCGTGTTGGATGTTGAAGAGGCGTTGAAGCCGGAAGCGCCGGTGGTCAACGACGAATACCCCAACAACACGTTCGACTATTACGATCTCTACGATCACCAGAAGCTGCGCTTTGGCGATGTGAACAAGGCCTTCGCTGAAGCCGATCATATCGTCGAGGGCGAGTATCAGATGTCGCCCATCGAACAGGCGCCGATGGAGACATGTGGCGCGATCGCCGTGCCTGAAACGAATGATCGCTACCGTTGTCACACGCCGTCGCAAGGCCTGTTCTTTTCACTCGGTGTGACGGCGAAGCTGATGGATATGCCTTCCAGCCGTTTGCATTTTTTGGGCGGCACGGTCGGCGGTGGTTTTGGCGGAAAGGTGGATTCGCTGAATGAACCACTAGCCGTGCTCGGTGCGATGCTGACGGGCAAACCCGTTAAATTCACCTGGGACCGTGCGGAAGAGATGCAGGCGGGTGCGCCGCGCGGGGCCGAGCGCTGGCGCATCAAGGATGGGGTCATGAACGACGGGCGCATTATCGCCCGCGAGTTCACCGGCTTATTTGACTCCGGCGCTTACACACGGCTGTCATCCTACGGCGTCGTCAAGGGCACCGCGCATCTGCCGGGTCCCTACACGATCCCGAACATTGCAGCGAATGTGTATTGCGTGTTCACAAACCGCACACCTTCGACGGCCATGCGAGGCTTCGGGATCACCGGGGTCGATTTTTCCATCGAATGCCACATGGACAAGGTTGCGGAGACGGTAGGCATGGATCCGATCGAGCTACGGATCCTCAACGCCTATCGCGATGGCGACATGAAGGCCCACCGCCGTGCG